>JANNPR010001003.1:0-3624 GCA_031400345.1 Planctomycetota bacterium
CCGACCCTGCGGCAATTCACTGTATTTCTCGAAAACCGCGTGGGCCAACTTTTGGAAGTTGTGCGGCGGTTTGAAGGCACGAAAGTGCGGATTGTAGCCCTATCCATCAACGACGCCACCGAATGCGCGTTCGTGCGGTTAGTATTGAGCCACCCAGAACAAGGCCGTGAAATCCTGGAACGTGCCGGCCTGGCCATGATCGAATCGGTAAAAAGAATGACCGGGTTGTGACGATCGGCGGAATCGTCGGTGTAGTCGTATCGACCGACAAAGATGAAATCGTTGTTCGAGTGGATGAAAACAACAACACGCGGCTACGACTCCTGCGTTCGGCAGTTACGCGAGTTCTGGAAAGCGATAAAGGCGACGATAAGGCGGAAAGTTCATAAACCGGGGGTTTTCAAGACCAGCATAACGAAACCTCGCGTTCATCAGGAAAGTGATTTATGTCTGTGCTAACTGCTCCTTTTTCAACCGCTGCGTCACTCCTGTTTGGCGCCCTGCCGAACGTCGTTCAAAGTAGCTTAGACACGAGCACGGAGCCTCGCGGATTTCGCTTGGCCATGATGGCGCTAATCGTATTCGGTTCCATCGCATTGTGTTTTATCATTGGTAAGCTGTTCGCCAACGCAATTCGGATGAAGGACTACGGGTGGAAAGTTGGCATCATTCTATGTTCCATCGTTCTCAGCTTAGAACTGATCGCCCAGACCTGGAACCCCGAGACTAAGAAGTTCGAATTACCCTTGGGTGTGGATCTAAAAGGGGGCGTCATCCTCGTTTATGAAGTCGATGAAGCCGCATCAGCTCAAGCTGGGCTTACAAAGACCGACGACGGCGACAATTCCCAGCAAGATCAGCAGGGCCAAACTTCCTTTAATATGAACGCTTTGGTGGAAGCGATAGGAAAGCGCATCAATCCATCAGGCACGCGGGAAATCGTGGTGCGCCCGTTTGGCGCCAAACAGGTGGAAATCATTATTCCTGCCGTTGGCGAAGCGGAGATGCGGAGAATTAAGAAAATTGTATCTTCGGCGGGAGTGCTGCAGTTCCGCATCGTTGCAAATCAACGTGATCATTCCCAAGTCATCGCCTTAGTTGAGGAAATGTCGAAAGATCCCATTCGCAAACGCCCTCGCGTGATTTTGGACGGCAAGAAGCAAGTGGGGTACTGGGCCTCGATTGATCGAGATACCAATAAGACGCCTGGCGGCAATCCGCGATTCAAGACGCCCGTAACTACGGACATCTTGCGCGATGGCAGCACTGGGGAAATCATTCGAATTCCACCCGAGGCCTTTTCTAATGAAAACTTTGGCCTTGAGGACTATCTCGCTGATAAGGGGATCAAAGAAGTTCAGGTCTTGATGTTTACGGATGACGGCTTTGACGTTGACGGTTCACATCTTGGGGGCGTATTTGCCGGAGTCGACTCCCAAATGCGACCTTCCGTGCACTTTAGAATGCGAGGTGAAGGAGCCGTACTGTTTGGTGAATTAACGGGCGCCAATCGACCTGATGGAAACTTCCGCCGCCGCTTAGGCATTTTGCTGGATAACAAACTAATCTCGGCCCCCGCACTTCAATCGAGAATTGACGATCAAGGTGAAATTACCGGCGAGTTTTCCCAGGAAGAAGTGGATTTTTTGGTCAACATTTTGCGCGCTGGGAGCCTGCCGGTCGTATTGCGAAGCGAGCCGATTAGCGAAAATCAGATCAGCTCGCTATTAGGTCAAGACACCATCCGCAAAGGCACGACTTCGATTTGGGTATCGATGCTTGCGGTGCTCGTTTTTATGGTCGCCTACTACCGCTTCGCGGGTCTGATCGCGTGCATGGCCCTATTACTGAATTTGGTATTGATCGTGGCTTTTATGATTGCGATCAAGGCGCCTTTTACGCTACCCGGTTTGGCTGGCTTGGTGTTAACCGTCGGTATGTCAGTGGATGCCAACGTGTTGATCTACGAGCGGATGCGCGAGGAGATCAGCCGTGGTTCGGCCTTGCGGCTGACGATTCGCAACGGGTTTTCCCGGGCCATGGCCACCATTATCGATTCCAACATCACGGCGCTATTGTCAGGAATCATTTTGTATGTGATCGGCACCGACCAACTGCGCGGTTTTGCGGTCACCATGATTCTGGGACTTGTGATCAGCATGTACACCGCCATTTTCTGCTCTCGAGTGTGTTTCGATATTTTCGAACGACAAAAATGGCTCAAAAGTATCAACATGCTGGCTCTAATCGGCACCACAAATATCAACTTCATGAAATTGGGTAAACCCGCAACCGCGATATCGATTTTCGTTTTGATTCTGGGATTGATTGCATCGGTCAACCTGGGAGCTCACCTTCTGGACACCGATATGGCGGGTGGAACCAGCGTGACCGCACAGCTGAAATCGCCCATTTCGCCTGAAGTAGTGCGGACAAAGTTAGGCGAAAAATTTGAGCCAATGAAAGTTGCTAGTACTGTCACGGGTATCAATGTTGACAGGTCAGGCAACACCCAGATGGTGAAAGTCGATACCTCTTTACAGTACGTTAAGCCGCTACAAGACATCATTGCCGAAACCTTCCAAGGTCCTGATGGCCGAACTCTTCTGTTAACCTATTCGGCGGACTTCACGCCTCCGGTATTGATCGCGGAAGCAGTTAAGCCGACCCCGTTGGGTGAAGCCAAAACTGAGGAAAAGTCAGACGTTAAACCTTCATCCGCTGCGGAGAAGGACGTTTCCAAGGAGTTAACCTCGCCAGCCGAGAAGCCTGCGGCGAACGCTCCTCAAGAAAATGTGCCGGCGGGGCCGGGTGCCGAAAAAGTCGACGCAGAATCAAATCCAAAAACAGGCAACACAAAAAAGGACGATGCTCCCGAGTGTGGCAGCGAGGAAACTTCGTTGCCTGCCTCTTCGGATGATCCGCAAATTGAAAACCCGAAAGCCAAAGATTCCACTGAAGCAGTGGACCCGGAGCAACCGGCTGAAGTGAAATCAGCAGTTCAAAATCCTGACGAAAAATCCGACGATAAGAAATCTGTGGATACGAAACCAGCGGATGCTAAGTCTTCCCTGGAATCGACAAAGCCAACTGCGAACCAAGCTCCTGCAACCGATGCGACTCAACCCGACACAATTTCAGAAGCGAAAGATTCCCCGTCGGACTCTAAGATAAGTGCCAGTCCAACAGCGACCTCAGCGCCAAAGGAAACGGTCCAATGCCTATCGCAACTCTCGTTTAGCAGCAAAATCGATCATGACACGTTGCAGCAGGAGCTGGCAGCGGCAGCTAAGGAGGTCAATGTTGAAGATGCCTTCTTTGATCTGAGCAATCCCGAGTGGGACCTAGAAAGCAGTGCCCAATACGCCAACTGGACTCTGCGAGCACCTTTGGATGTCGAAACCACCTCAAAAATCTTACAGCGGTTCAAAGATAACGTGTTGAATACGCCGGTGTGGGCTTCTTCGAGCAAGATCGGCCGACAAGTCGCAGGTGATGCACAACAACGGGCAGTAGCAGCGTTGATATTTAGCTGTCTTGGGATCGTGCTCTATGTTTGGTTCCGTTTCCAACACTTGATCTTCGGGATCGCGGCCATGATTGCCTTGATCCATGACGTCTTGG
>JANNPR010001010.1:0-2125 GCA_031400345.1 Planctomycetota bacterium
CGTCGGCAAAACTGCCAATCCATATAGCTCTTATCGCACTCGTGTCGGGCACACCATCCAGGTTCTGGGCATTCGCAGAGTGTTACACGCATTTCGCACCTCGAATGCGAGTGACGAGTTCGGAAGTGGAAGTACCTGGAACGTGTCCTACTACACAGACCTGGCCTCCATACGCCTCGACAATTTCTCGCCCCACGACTTGGTCTACCCTGTAGTTACCTCCTTTAACCAACAAATCGGGACGAATGGTCTCCAACAGGTGATGGGGTGTGTCCTCATTGAAGACGACCACGTGGTCGACACACGACAGCGCAGATAACATCGCCGCGCGATCGGCTTCGCCAATGATTGGGCGAGAGGTTCCTTTGGGAAAGACTGGGGTCAGATTTGAATGGCACTTGAACTTTCGTAAGGTGTTGCGGGCAAACTGATATCGACAAAAACGGCCTTCCTTGCAATGAGGCGTTTGGAAACGAACGAACCACCAAGGCAAGGAGGCCGAAAATGGATTTCGCATTTCGTCGCGAGGTAGCGCAGGCACGCCGTCATGGGAACTTGTACTTTGCCAGCTTGTTGTCCGAGGAGCATATCGATCAGGCGTTTGGTAAGGCAAGATGGTTTTGGCAAGGTTGGATTTACACACCAGCGGTCACGATGTGGGTGTTTCTCTCACAATGTCTCAGCCCTGATCATTCTTGTCGCGATGCGGTGGCACAGTTGATTGCCTGGTTGGCCGTACAGGGCCGGCGTCTTTGCTCTGCGGACACGGGAGCTTATTGCACAGCGCGCGATCGCATTCCAGAAGAAGCCTGTATCCAATTGGTCAGAGACACGGGGCGTCAGGTGGACGAGGAAGCTCCGACCGAATGGCGGTGGTTAGGACGGCGCGTGGTGTCTGTCGATGGTTCCAACATCACGATGCCCGATACGGAAGCGAATCAGGCTGAGTATCCGCAACAGCCTGGTCAGAAGCCGGGTTTAGGATTCCCCATTGCGCGGATAGTGGTCATATTCTCCCTGGCAGTGGGGACCGTGCTGGACGCGGCCATCGGCAAATACAAGGGTAAGCAGACCGGCGAGAACAGTCTGTTCCGCACACTTTATAACACCGTGCAGGAAGCGGACGTGGTATTAGCGGATCGCTGTTTTAGCGGTTGGTTCGATATCGCATTGCTTAAGCAACGCAGCTGCGATGTAGTCGTTCGCAAACATCAGATGCGTCCCACGGATTTTCGCACAGGTCAGCGGCTGGGACCGGGCGATCATCTTGTATCGTGGCGCAAACCTCAGCGTCCCGCTTGGATGAGTCAAGAACAGTACGACTCATTACCTGAATTCTTGACGGTACGAGAAGTTCGCGTTCGTGTGCCACAAAGAGGATTCCGCACCAAAGTGATAATCGTGGTGACCACGCTGCTCGATCCGGAAAAGTATCCTGCCGCCGAGATCGCAATACTCTATCGGCGACGTTGGCAAGCGGAGCTAAATCTCAGAAGTCTCAAGATTGTTCTGCAGATGGATCACCTGCGCTGTAAAACGCCCCACCGGGTTCGCAATGAATTCTATATGCACTTGGTCGCCTACAACTTAGTCCGCAAAGTGATGGCTATGGCCGCAGCCAAAGCGGGTGTCGAACCTTGGATGGTCAGTTTCAAGGGTGCGTTACAAACCATGAACAAATTGCTGCCAATGTTGACCACTCAGATTCCGACGCACGACTGGTGCGAAGCTCTCTTGAACGCGATTGCCACACACGTTGTCGGCGACAGACCCGATCGGTTCGAACCACGAGAACGGAAGCGCCGTCCGAAGAACTACAAGTTTATGGTCGAGCCGCGACAGAACTTTAAAAAGCGTGCAGCGTAAAGCTTTATGAAAGTTCAAGTGCCATTCAAGTTTGACCCCGGTCTTACACGCGGAACTCGTCAACGCTGTGACGGCTCCGGTTCATCCGTTTGTTCGGACTTGCCCGCGGACATCCGATCAACAACCACACGACCATCACGGCCCTGACGCGATTGTAGGTCAGCAACAATCCGTTTCAGGTCATAGCCAAGTGACGCCGCGTAGGCTTCGCGGTGATTTCGAGTTTCGCGGACAATGGGATCATCAAACATTTAGAATC
>JANNPR010001063.1:0-2036 GCA_031400345.1 Planctomycetota bacterium
ACGCAGAAATGTGTCTTCATCGTTAACGCCTAATCGATGTATCGAGGCTTTGTAGCCTCAGGTGCACTCCGGGTCCGCCGATTATACACGATTTGTCACTTGTCACTTGTCATTTGTCATTTGTCATTCCGGGTTCCTCACTCTCGCCTGAGACCACATAATGTGCCTCCGACAAACATTTGTAGCTAATCGGATCGCTCGGTCAGGGCCTGCGGACTGTCATACCACTGACCACTCGCCCACTAACCACTAACTGGAGCCTGAAATATGTCGCAATCGCAATGCCGATGGGGAATCTTGGGTACGGCTTTTATTGCTCACAAGAACTGGCAGGCGATTCGTCGAGCTGGCCATTGCACGTTGACAGCCGTCGGCAGCCGCGACCGTAAACGGGCCGAGCAGTTCATTCGCGAATGCCAGGCGGAAGTCCCTTTCGATCCCGCTCCGAGAGCATGTGGCAGCTATGAAGAGTTGCTGGCCAGCGCCGACATCGATGCCGTCTACATTCCCTTGCCAACGGGAGTCCGAAAGAACTGGGCGGTGCGAGCTGCGGAGGCAGGCAAGCACGTGATGGTCGAAAAGCCAGTCGGAATTGACTCCGCCGAAGTACGTGAAATCATCCAGGCCTGTCAAAAACATAAAGTCCAATTCATGGACGGGGTGATGTTCATGCACAGTCAGCGGCTAAGGAAGTTGCGTGAAACGCTCGACGATGGCCAAAGCGTGGGAAAGGTACGACGCATCGTAAGCCAGTTCAGTTTCTTCGCACCTGATGACTTTCTTAAAAACAACATACGCTTGAACGGTGCGTTGGAACCCTTGGGTTGCCTGGGTGATCTTGGCTGGTACAACGTACGTTTTGCACTCTGGACGATGAACTACGACTTACCGCTGCGAGTTTCCGGTCGCATCCTGAACGAGACTCGCCGAGGTGACAGTCCCGCCCCAGTGCCGCTGGAGTTCTCTGCAGAAATGCTGTTCGACGGCGGGGTCTCCGCCAGCTTCTATTGTTCGTTCCTCACGGAGAACCAGCAGTGGGTGAGCGTGAGTGGCAGCAAAGGCGCTGTGCAAATGCAGGATTTCGTGGTGCCGTATTACGGATGTGAAGTGGCGTTCGAGGTAACCAATCCGATCCTCAAGATTCAGGGTTGCAATTTCAACATGGAAGATCACAGGCAACGCGTGGCAGTCCCGGAATATAGCGCCGGCGCGGATAATTCGCAGGAAACCCACATGTTTCGTAATTTCTCGAAGTTGGTTCAGTCGGGCAAGCTTGACACGAGTTGGAACGAAATCTCGCTGAAGACCCAGCTCGTCATCGATGCCTGCTTGAAGTCGGCTCGACAGAATGGGGCTGAGGTCGAGCTGACAGATCGGACGGTTTGAGAAGGAGTAGACACTTAATACAGCCAACTTGTTATCGGACTTCGCATACTCCTCGTCCGCTGTTCCGTCTAGTCATCGCATCTATAATGGCCGCCGATGAAGTTGGCTAACTCATTCGGAGATTGATGAAATGGCGATCGGTTTTGGTGTGATTGGTTGCGGCATGATTGCGAATTTCCATGCGAAGGCCATTTCCGATATTCGTGGAGCCAAACTCGTTGCGTGCTTTGATACGTTTGCTGCGTCCGTGGACCGCTTCAGTGCCGCGACAGGCTGTCAGCCCTACTATCAGCTGGACGAGATGTTGGCAAATCCGGCAGTCGACATCGTCACCATTTGCACGCCGAGCGGAGCTCATATGGAACCGGCGGTCGCCGCTGCCAGGGCAGGTAAGCACGTCATCGTCGAGAAGCCTCTGGAGATTACTCTGAAACGTTGCGATGCGATTATCGATGCGTGCAAGAAAGCCGGAGTCGTTGTTTCCACGATCTTCCCCTCGCGTTTTCATGAGTCATCGCAATTGATGAAGCAGGCGATTGAGAGAGGAAGATTTGGCAAACTGGCGATGGGCGATGCCTACGTCAAATGGTTTCGTACGCAACAATACTACGACAGCGGCGCCTGGCGAGGCACCTGGAAATTGGATGGTG
>JANNPR010001139.1:0-5220 GCA_031400345.1 Planctomycetota bacterium
ACATGCTGTGGTGAGAACGTCACAAAACCGCGTTTGGCCAAGCGAGCCGCAAAGCCCCGGTACGAGGTATGGTCCCCTTCCACCGTAAATTGCGCCCGGCCTTCCAGTCCATGCTGACAAACGACGACGGGGCGCTTTTGACCGGATTGAAGATCGCGAGGAACCAATAAGAGTCCGTAAAGCAACACGTCAGGTAAAACGTTGAGCACGACCTCATATCCTAGAAATTCTGGCTCGGTGTATACCAAACGCGTACGAGGGTTGGCTGCTTGCAGCGGATGATCAAAAACACCCACGACTTCGTCGCGAAGGTAGGTGCGATACACTTCGGCGCTGTTCGCGAATTTCTCGATCCCGGAACTGCGATCGAGCTTAGAAAAGAACTCCGCTCGGACCTGCGGGCCATTGTCGACCAGTTGCTGGGAATGCCCAGAAAGTTCCTGGTACTGACGCGCCAGGCGCGGCGCTGGGTCCAAATTATTACGCAGATTTAACGGCGCTGGTCCAGATGGCGCCAATGGCCTAGCAGCAAGGTGGCGCAGAATAAGTTCGAGAAACAGTCGACTGCCGAAGGGTCCGTCGCCTTCACCACTTACGACAAGCTCGATTTGTGGCGCTTGTTTGAGTTCGGATACGAGCGCGCGTGCTCGTTGAGCCTCGCGACGGACCGATTCGAGTTGGGGTGTCGCCAACTCCGCCGGCGCACTATCGGTTCCCGCGGGAATCAATAGTTTGGGTGCTGCAGCCGCTTCAATTACCAGCGTGCGAGGTGTGATCAGCGTCGCCAACTCGGCATCGCCAAACTCCCGAAGCAACCCGAAGACATTGCGGTCAATGGGCTCCTGCCAAACGTTCTGCCGCGAATCGAAATAGGCACTGACGCCAGCCACTTTGATCCGCGAGTCGATTGCGGCCGCGTACAGAGCTAATAGCCCCCCCTCACCATAGCCGATAACTCCAATGGATCCTGGATCAACGTCCTGATAATGAACCAGCTGGTCGACCGCCGCCAACACTTTCTGTACCTCGTACCCGATCAGGTGCCTTCCCATCTGATACGCGGCCCGATAAAGGATCTCGCGATGAGTTGCCGTCGACTTTCGCCGACCATCGGCAATGACCGACAGCTCGTGACCACGATTGATTAGCGTTGGCACGATCACCCGGCAGCCACTCTCAGCCAAGCGACGCGCCAACTGACTTTCTTCGGCAACTCCAGGTTCGATTCCGACGAGCGCTTCGGGACGCTGTTCGCAGTCGGGAATGACCACGATACTTGCGCGCGCAACGTTCTCCGTCGGTTCCAACAATAAGCCTTCGCCATGAACTCCCTCAAACACCGGCCAGCGGACAGCGTAAACATCGAATCCCGTGCCCCTCGCGATAAGCGCTGACTGTGTGAGAGTGGCAACCAACTCCAGGTCGTGCGACTTCGCTCGCTCGTCGCGTACGCCAATCATCCTGGCGAATCTCCGACGATTGGGCTCGATGGACGAGTTGTAGGCGGTGACGGACAAGGTTTCGCGTTGCCAATGCACGGCTCGCGTTTCAATCGACGCTTCAATTTCGCGTAATAGAAAGCGGTCCACACCGGCAATCATGAGCTCGGCGATATCGCCTTCAATCGTAAGTGCATGGGTCCCATTCAGCACCTCGACGGCCGGTTGTTTGTCGCCCGCGAACAATTGGAGGGGCACCGCTAGGCACAGGAAAAGGATCGCAGTAGTAGGCACGCTCCGTGTGCCGACGGCACACGGAGTGTGCCTACTACGGATCGGAATCTTCTCGCGCCGGTGTTGCATCACTTTTGGCCGGGGTCCATTTGAAGATATATAAACAAATCCCATATCTGCTGTTCATTCATGGTATCCAGCAGTTTCTCAGGCATTAGTGAAACAGGCGATTCTTGAAGTTCGTCTAAGTCGGCTCGGTTGATCACCGTGCGATTGTTCTTGGCGTCCAACAGTGTAATCGTGTCCGCGGATGATTCCGCCAACAATCCGGTCATCACACGTCCATCGGATGTTGTCGCTACGTGAGTCAAATATTGCTCGCGGATCGAATCGCTAGGATGCACGACGTTACGAACTAGTAACTCCCGATTCTTGCGTTCGGCGCCCGTCAAATCGGGGCCGATTGTCTCCCCTTGCCCGTGCAGCTTGTGGCAATTCGCACAAACCTTCTTGAACTGTTCGCGACCGCGTGTTGTATCACCCTTTCCGCGATACAGTAGCTGCTGGACTGCCGCGATTCGTCCCTGCATTTCTAGCGGAGTCGTTGTCTGGACGCGTCCCCAGCGCTTGGCGATCAGGTTCACAAGCCGGTCGTCATTCCATTCGCGCATTTTTCGCACTTTATAAAGATAAAACGCGGTATCAGGGATGGCTTTGTTATCGATCGACTCAATCAGTTTGATAGCCGACTGGGGCCGGCTGCACAACAGTTCAATAGCGCGCGCTTGTGACGCCGGGGAAAGCCGGGAGAACTGGCTCAAAACAACATCGGCAACCTTTTCGTCATTGAAGTAACCGAGAGCGGAAAGAGTGGCGACATGGACTATTTCCGTTTCTAATTCCCCGAGCAAAGAAAGGAGTGCGTGGATAGACTCTGTGCTGCGCGTTTCACCTAAACTCTTCACTACGGCGATGCGATCGTCGGCAATCGCCGCGCGGTCCGTGATTAGCCTCGCCGCTTTATTGGAAGCTTCTGCGACGTTCATACGCAGCGCCAGTTCAATCACTTTGGCGTTCGCGCTGTCTATTAAGAACAATTCCGAAAACTTTGACTTGAGTGGGGGCGGAACGGTCTCGAGCTTCCGTCCGGACAAGGCTTGCAGCATTCCATAGATTACGCGATCCCTATCGCTTTTGTTGGCCGCCATTCCAAGTAACCGCGCGCAGCCGCCATACGCTGCATCGGTTCCTTCAGCCGCCAAGCGCCGCGCGAGACGTTCGACGATAATCCGCTCGACTAACGGCCGCCGCCAGTTGTCGGACGTTTCGAGCAGTCTCAGCACTCGATTCGTGTCGGAGATCGCTTTGTCTTCGATCGCCCACCACAGGAGCAGCGGCATATGCACGTCGTCGATATCCTCATCGTGGAGTACTTGCTGCTCGACAATCGACATGCCCTGATCGGCGGGAAGTCGCTTCGCCGTACATGCCAGTTGACTACGAACGATGACACTTTTGTCGTTTCGCGCCAGTCGCACGACTTCGTTGATGAGTGTTGGCGGTATCATCCGCTCGTCGCCCAGCAGCCGAACGGTCCAAGCGCGTACATATTCGTGAGGGCTGTTGAGCAGCTTTGCAGCGAGTCCACCTTCGAGCCCATCAATCCCATAAATTGACCAAAGCGATTGCAAGGCCAAACGTTGGTCGTGGCTTTCTAACGCCATGGCTGTCAGAGTCGAAACGACCGTACGATCCCGGCGTTCGGTTAGGATCCGTCGAGCTTGTCGCGCGTACCAGTCATTTCGATGCGACAACAGTTGAACTAGTTCGTTGCTGGGTTTCTTGCTCAGGTCGAACGAGCCCGCTCGAAGCGGCGCGATCTTCGGAGGGGCGACGCGCCAAACACGGCCGTCGAGCCGGCTTGGTTGGTACCATTCACTGCGATTGAGCGGTGACGAATGGGAGATGTTATAGTCGTACCAATCCGCGATATAAACCGCTCCGTCGGGACCAACCGTGATGTCTACCGGTCGGAACCAGACATCCTCCGAGACCACGAAATCGCCCGCAGCCCTAGTGGCAAACGTCGAGGTGCGCGACTCGACGGTGCTCCAACGGCAGGCACTATGTCGCGTGTTGGGAGCAATGCACGCGTCGTTAAAGCACGCCGGGAATGCCCCGCCTTGATACAACACGGCGCCTCCGGTCAAGCTATCGCCGACGTAGCCGTGATGCAACACAGGCTGGAAATAGCCATATGCATGCGGATTGTGCAAAGGCCCATGCTTGCCAAAGCCTTTGACATAGTAAGCGCCTTGGACATGGTGTACCAGCGGCTCCACCGTGTTCCCCGCCGCGAACAGATTTCCGTAACGATCGAAATCCACGCCCCAGGAATTGCCACCTCCTTCCGCAAATAGCTCGAACTGTTTCGTTTGGGGATGATAACGCCAGACACCCTGTTGAAAACCGATGCCGCGAATATTTGCCGTCGATGTGCTTCCCTGGGCTCCGTAAAGCCAGCTGTCCGGTCCCCAGGTGAGCGAGTTAGCAAACGCATGAGCGTCCTCCATTCCAAACCCTTTTAACAACACATCCGGCGGACCATCCGGGACATCGTCGTGGTTGCGGTCGGCATAGAACAACAAATACGGCGGTTGGATCACAAACACACCGCCGTGTCCTAAAGCCATTCCCGATGCCAGATTTAGGTCCGAGAGAAAGTGTATGACGGAATCCGCTCGACCGTCTCCATTCGCGTCCTCATAAATCGATATACGATCCTGTCCCCTTGGGCCCTTAGGCGGCGGATCGGGGATTTTGTCGTACTTGGTGCGCAACCAATTGTCCATTTGGACAGGCTTGAGGCCGTTAGGATTGGGATACTGCCGATATTGAAGCACCCACATTCGGCCACGATCATCAAAGCTGATCGAGAGCGGTTGGGTCACTTCCGGCTCGGCAACGACCAGACCGATTTCGAGCCCGTCGGCGACCTTAAATCGCTTTGCGGACTCCGTCGGTGATAGAGCTGGCGGATGGTCCTCGCCCGGCCCTTCGCTCGCTGTCGCATTGCGGCCGAGCAGAAAAAGTGCGTAGCATACTAGTACATACTGTACGGAGTTATTCATTGCGCTTCCGGTTGCAGTTGTTCATGCACTTTCTTCACGATCGACTCTTCGACCTCGGGAGCCCAGGCCGTTGGTAGTCCGTAGTACACCATCGCTCCACCGCCTTCATAGCCTCCTTCGGTTAGCACCCGACGAGAAGGAATGTAGGCCATAACATCGTTCGAGTATCCAGCCACCCATGTTTTGGGACCGCGAAGCTCGGCTTTTAGACGCACGGCATAGTCCACCACCACCTCGCCGCCTAACACTACAAACTGAACATCGTCGCCTAACCGCCAGCATGCGACAGGATAGGGGTAGGTCGGGGCAAGCGGTCGTCCCGCGTCGATATCCGCTAATAATAGGCGAGCCCGCGATGCGAGAAACTTGTCTGTCGATTCGGACTCTTTGACGAACTGATCTCGAGTCGGCAGTTC
>JANNPR010001199.1:0-4810 GCA_031400345.1 Planctomycetota bacterium
AGCGCCCGATCCTGCCACTCGGAAACGATCTGATGTTCCAGCGCGATACGAGCTGCATATCGCAGGAAACGATCCTGGTGCCCTAAATACGGCCAAACTGTCTTGACCGCCGCAGGGTCATTTCCTGCATGGAACGATTCCAACTTCTTTCGTAGGGCGCGGGCCTCATGTCCTGACTTGCTTCCGGCCGACGGAGCAATCGATTCCGAGCCTGCGTAGGTCACACGATAGAGACCCGATTTCGTCTTTCGTCCCCCAATGGCGAAGTACAACGCACCATCGTGCGGATTGACGACTACGTCGGTCAGTGGGAGCGGTGTGCCGGTGACAAACTCTTCTAGCTCGCCACGATACGTGGAACCTTCGGGTTTAAAGTGAGTGGCATACAACTTTCCGTAACTCCAATCGCATAGGAACAAGGCTTCCTGGTACTTTGCTGGAAACTTCGCACCATATCCGAAGGCGATCCCGGTGGGCGAACCAGGTCCTACATCCACGGCCGCGGGGACGCTGTCCAAGTAATAGGCTGGCCATTTGCCCGCGCCGGATCGCCATCCGAACTCGGCGCCACTTACCACATGGCAGACTCGAGTAGGCCGATACCAGGGAGTGTTCATGTCCCATTCCATGTCGGCGTCGTACGTGAACAGTTCTCCATCGCGATTGAACGCCGCGTCGTATTGGTTGCGAAAGCCGGTCGAGATCAACTCCCACTCGCGGCCATCGGGGTCAGTCCGGCAAATCCAGCCGCCGGGGGCAAGGACCCCCTTCATGAACCCACGCCCGTCCCACATTCGAGGGAGCAGGTGGTCTTCACTCCAGACCCTAGGCACGCGCGATGAGTTCACATCGGTGAGCTTGGTTTGGTTGCCAGCGACAATATAAAGTGACGTACCATCTGGGCTCAGCACAATGGCATGCGGGCCATGTTCTCCGCCACCAGGCAGCTTTCGTAACAACTTGACCTCGTCGTATTGGTCGTCGCCATTGGTATCTCGCACCCGATACAAACCGCTCCCCTCAAACGCTTCGTTGGCCACCATCACGTACAAACTATCGAATGCACACAGCAGTCCTTGAGCCTGTCCGATTGGCAAATCGATCGTCTCAATGCGAATGGTATCGACTGGCGCGCCGAGTTGGGGAGGCTTGACACGGTAAAGTTTCCCATATTGATCGGAAACGATCAGTCGTCCTTTGGGATCAACGGCCAGATTCACCCACGATCCTTGTTGGTCTTTGGGTACAGAGTAAAGGAGTTCCACCTGGAACCCCTTGGCAACTTTCATCGCGCTTGGCAAAGTTGCTGGCGGTTCACGACGCGACGCCTTGGATTGGGTCGCCGCGTCGGCTTCCTTCCGATCGGCTTCCTTTTTACCTTCATCCTTTTTTCCAGTCTTCTTTTGTTCTTGTTGTCCTGCCGGTAGGGTACTTATCAGCGCCAGCAGCATGAGGCAGATGAATCGCATACTTACAGTCATAGTTGGAATGATCCTTGTAGGTTATTACTTTCTTTTCTTGGCTTTATTGTCGTTAGCTTTATCGGAGTTTTTGGCTTGTACGACAGCCGCCCGTTCTTGTGCAACCCGGAGGTGTGTCTCAGCCAGTCGGCGATGCAAACTTTGCACGGTGGCCTTCGCTTTGTCAACCGACTTATTCGCGGCTTGTAGCGCCTTCAGAGATTGCGTTAAGTGTGCGTCGGATGCAATGGCATTGTTTACTTGATTTTTGACGTCAATCAAATGTCCACGAGCCACGCCCAGTTCGTCGTGTAGCCTTGTAGCCTTCGCATCGTCGGCGAGCGTATTCCTTTCCAGTTCGCCAGGAGCCAGCACCCGCTTGGTAAGCTCCGAGATCCTTAGTTCGCGCTCCGTTTCCGAAATGGAATCCTGCGTGCGGACAGTAGACAGTTCGGTTTTTGCCTCTGCTGCCGCTTCAAGAACCTTTTGAAAGGCGACGGCTCGGCGTACGCGTTCCAAAATGGGGTCAGCTTCCCGTTCAAAGGCATCCTTGGCGGCTCGTTGACGTTCCAATGCTTCCGGCAGCTTGAACGACTTCGAGTATTTTTCCTTTAGATTTTCCTTGAGTGCTCGGATCTTAGAGCTCAGCTCGGCGTGTTCCTTTTTCTTTTTCTCTAGACTTTGGTTTCCGGCCATCAGCTCACTCTGGACATTTTGTAAGCTGTCTCTTGCCTTTCGAAGTGAATTTTCTGCACTCTTAACACGTGCTGCATCTTTCGCTTCCCGGGATTTGGTGCTCTTGCTCTTGGCCAGCGCAATTCCCGAGCTAGCAAGTCCAACCATCGCTAGAACGACAAACCATCCAGCCATTCGAGGCGACATCGGAAGTCCTCCTGCAATCCATGGTGGTAGCTCATTATACCTGCCGGTATTTTTGCGATAGTGCAAACGAGAGGTACGGCAGTGAGGTGGAGGTACCGGGTCGTAGTCGTCGGTCCGTATCAAACTGGTGGGTAGGTGATAGGGTGCACATCTGGCAGCCGCCGGGGTTGGGTTTGTTTGCACGAAACGGCTCATTCGGCGGCAAGCCAGTACTGGGAACTGTCGGACAACCTATAAGCCGCTTGACCTCAATATCAGTTGGGGAAACGAAAAAACTCCATCGCTTTAGTCGTACGTTGTTGAGCACTGGCTTGCCGCCGAAATAGTCTTTGCTGAACATCGTACCCAACTCCGGCGGCTGCCAGGTGGCACACTTCCGGCGCACCAATGGTACGCGGCACGTCAGATTCTCGCCGATCCGCGATCCGCTTGTCCCACCCTGCCAGAAAATCGGCCATGCCGGCTTTCCTGCCGGCCATAACTCAGACTGTGATAGAATTGGGTTTACCAATTGGAGTTCCCTAATGACAGAAATGGATCCGCCGGATAATTGTGCGATAAACCAGGTAAAGCTGCCGGACTATGGTGTTCTCCACGCTGCCTCAAAGTGCAAAGAATTCCCGCAGACGCCAGGTGTCTACCTCATGAAGGACCTAGCAGGCCGAGTCATCTATATCGGCAAAGCCAAAAACCTGCGGTCCCGATCCAGCAGTTATTTTCAACAGGGCGCGGACGTTGAATCTCGGCTGCATTGGGTGAAGGAAGTTTGCGAGATTGACTACGTGGAATGCGAAAGCGAAGTCGACGCGCTGCTGATGGAGTCGCGGTTGGTTAAGGATGTACAGCCGAAATACAACAAGGAGCTCAAGGATGATAAGACGTTTCCTTATTTGATGATCACGACGCACGAAGACTTTCCCCGCGTGGAGGTGACCCGCGAACCAAGAGACCGCGGGGTAAAGCTGTACGGGCCCTTTGCGAACGCCGGAGCGCTGCGCGGGGCCGTGCAAGTTCTGCAGCGGATATTCAAGTTCCGCACCTGCGGTTTGGATATCGAAGAAAATGACGAGCGGTGGCGATGGTTCCGCCCCTGCCTTCTGGCAAGCATTCAACAGTGCACCGCCCCGTGCAACCTGCGCATTAGCAAAGAAGAATACCGAAAAGACATCCAACGCTTACAGATGTTTTTAGACGGCAAAAAGGGGGCGCTTCTCAAAAGCATGAAGCAAGAAATGCTGGAGGCTGCCCAATCGCTACAGTTCGAGAAGGCGGCAGTCCTGCGAGATGAAATTCGAATGCTGGAAACTCTTGATAAGCGGGGAGAATTAGATACGCACGTACAACCCGAAGTATTCTATATTGATCCCAAGAAAGGTTTAGCCGGTTTAAAAAAGGTACTGAAGCTTGCCGAACAGCCACGCACGATCGAAGGGGTCGATATCGCACATCTCGGAGGGGGCCAAACGGTTGCGAGTCTTGTACAGTTCATCGACGGACTGCCTTTCAAGCCCGGGTACCGCCGGTATAAGATTCGCGACGTCGCTGGCATCGATGACTTTCGCAGCATCCACGAAGTTGTGGCTAGGCGATTTCGGCGGCTGCATGATGAGTCTGAAGTGTTTCCCGATATCCTGCTTGTCGACGGCGGTAAAGGGCAATTAAGTGCTGCGATGGCAGCCTTTCGCGAGCAGAATATCAAGCCTCCAACGGTGATCTCCTTGGCGAAACAACAAGAAGAGCTGTATCTACCCAATGTGGACGAACCGCTGCGACTTAGCCGACACTCGTATGCGCTACGATTGCTCCAGTACGTACGAGACGAGGCACATCGATTCGCGCAGCACTACCACCATATGTTGCGACGCAAGTCTACGTTCGGTGATGGGTGACTGTCGCCGATTTGGACATGGGAAAAGCACGTGATGCGTTATGTTATAAATCTTGCCGATCCGTCCCACCTTAAGGCTAATGTAACGATGAAGTGCGCTTGCAAATCCAGAGTATGGACCGCTGTCCTGCTGTTGGTACTGACGTCTACGGCCCGGCAGGCTTGTGCCGCGGGCGAGACGGAGTCCAAAAGCGATACGCCGAAATTTTCGGCCGAAGATCTAAGGTTCTTCGAACAGAAGGTGCGCCCTGTACTGCAAGCCAACTGCGTTAAATGCCACGGCGGCGAAGAGAAGATCCGCGGAGGATTGCGTTTAACGAGTCGCTCGTCGGTCTTGAACGGCGGTGATTCGGGATCCGCCGTCGCACTCGACAAACCGGAAGAGAGCCTGTTGATCGAGGTAATCAACTATCGCGGATTTGAGATGCCGCCGAGCGGTAAGTTACCACCTGATCAAATTGAAATTCTGACCCGCTGGGTGAGACAGCGTCTACCTTGGACACCCGGTACGAGTGAAGACACTAAGCTGTCCCACGAAACGGCTAAGAAAAAGGCTGCTCCAAGTCTGGACGAAGGCCAC
>JANNPR010001241.1:0-6512 GCA_031400345.1 Planctomycetota bacterium
AAGGAGGACTTCATCGGCATCGGCGCCTACCGCGTCGCCGAATGCCGCAAGCCGACGATCGCAGCCGTCAGCGGCTTCGCGCTCGGCGGCGGCTGTGAACTGGCGATGATGTGCGACATCATCATCTGTAGCGACACGGCACAATTCGGCCAGCCGGAAATCACGCTCGGCACCATTCCGGGGCTCGGCGGCACGCAACGCCTGACGCGCGCAGTCGGCAAGTCGAAGGCCATGGACCTCTGCCTCACCGGCCGCATGATGGACGCAGCAGAGGCCGAACGCGCCGGGCTCGTCAGCCGCATCGTTGCCGCCGACAAGCTGATGGACGAAGCCGTCGCGGCCGCAGAAAAGATCGCATCGATGTCGCAGCCTGCCGTGATGGCTGCAAAAGAAGCCGTCAACCGCGCCTATGAGACAACGCTCACCGAAGGCCTCAGCGCCGAACGCAACCTGTTCCACGGCACCTTTGCGCTGGAAGACCGCTCCGAAGGCATGGCCGCGTTCATTGCGAAGCGGCCGCCGGCGTTCAAGGGCCGGTAGTGAATGATTTCTGGTTGAGTTCTTTGCGTTCGTCATTGCGAGGAGCGAAGCGACGAAGCAATCCAGTACGTCAAGCACTGCCGTCGAACACCTGCCGCGCCCAGCTACAGGCGTCCTTCATCGCGGCGTCGGCGCCCGCAACAATGCCGACCCAAAACATGAACCCGTGGTTCATCCCAAGTGTCGGGCACCCTATTACCCAAGCGCCGAATTCCTGGAGTTGATCCATTACAAGGGAGATAAACGCCGCGCATTTGCTCGTGGCGAAGGTTGCCAGCAATGCCATGATACCGGCTTTCAAGGTCGCATCGGAATCTACGAGGTGCTGCTCATCCAGCAATCGTTGCGAGAACTCATCAGTAGCGAGGATAGCATTGATGAGATGCGACGCTGGTTCCGTGCGCTGGGGGGACGCTCTTTGTTGGACGAGGGACTGCGGATAGCGGAAGCGGAAATCACCAGCTTAGACGAAGTCATGCGTGTAGCGTTCTCAGAATAAGGCGAGCTAACTAATGAAGGCGATCTACAGCAATTTGCCGGTGACCGAGGCCTCCAGTGCCAAAGGACCGGCGACTCGGGGCAATGGCCCCGCGCCTGGCAGGAATTCTTCGTCATTTGATTTTAGCGCAGCCGCTCGGAATCTGAGACTTCCGAAGATCCCTCAAAAAGACATTGCCAGTATCACCTCCCAATTGGCGATCATGATTCGCACGGGAGTCGATATCGCGTCGGCATTGCATTCACTTACACGGCAATGCCAACGTCCCGCATTGCGTGTGATCTTAGAAGATATTCACGAAGGCGTGATGAGCGGTTCGTCTGTTTCCGAATCCTTGTCGAAGTACGTCGGCATTTTTGGAGAATCGTATGTCGCCAGCATCGCGGCAGGAGAGGCATCGGGCCGTCTGCCGGATGTTCTTAGACAACTTGCATTACTCCAACGAAACGAACTTCGCCTCAAGAAGTCCATTCGCACGCTCCTAGCCTATCCCATTTTGTTGTCATCGATCTCAAGCATCGTGGTGATCGCGTTAGTCGTGTTCGTGTTACCCCGATTTGCCCAGATCTTCCAGGATTTCGACGCGTCGTTGCCGTTTATTACCCAGGTCTTGCTGGGTATTTCCACCGAATTGCGGGTGCGTTTTTGGCTTTGGCTGCCTGTCGTAGGTGCGGCGGGCTTCTCGCTAGCGGCGCTACGATTCAGCGCACCAGGTCGACGCGTAGCGGATCGATTCGTACTGAATACGATGATCATTAAGGATATCACTCAAGCGTTAACCGTCGGCAGAATTTGCCGGCTGTTGGGAACGATGCTAGAAAGCGGACTGCCACTTCTGGATAGTCTTCGGTTAGTGCGATCGTCGGTGCGGAACTCGCTCTATCGAGACCTGTTCCTGGAGCTGGAAAGCAACGTGCTTAACGGTCGTGGCCTCTCGACGGCACTCATAGAAAGCACCATCATCCCACCGGCCGCCAGCGAAATGATCGCTACCGCCGAGCGAACCGGTACGCTGGGAATGGTCGCCGAAATGCTCGGCGCCCATTTTGAAGAGGAGGGCGAAGCCAAACTGAAGGAGTTTGTCGCCATGCTTGAGCCCGCGATCACAGTAGTCATGGGCGTGATCGTGGCAATTGTGGTGATGTCCGTGATGTTGCCTATGTTCGATCTCGCATCCGTTGCACAAAAGGGAGGTTAAAATGCTTCACAAAACAAAGCGTGTCCTCAGCCGACGACCCAAGACGATTCGGGCTGTCGTGTTGCTGTTTTCGATCACGCTTGCGGCAATGGCGCTTCATGGTTGGCCAGAAGCTCGTGCCGAAGTCGAAAAACTCAATCCACCCGCTCACTTTCTCAGCGGTGACGAACGTTCGGAGGTATTGCTACGGGAGATGTTGACCGTACTGAAGCGAATCGATCTGCGACTGGAGCGGCTGGAACGCTCTGTAGGCATCAAAGATGAGGCGCCGGCCGAGACCAGCAACCATCGGAAAGGTGGACGTCGATGATGCTCAGGAAGCGCGGATGGATTGGTGTGGACCTTGGCACGCGAGCCGTGAAGTTGGTTCAGGTCGAACGACGCGGAACCTATTTGGACGTAGACCATGCCCTGATTATCCAGCGACATTCGCCTTGGTCCGCTGAAACACAAAGCGACTCCGCACCGCTCAATTCTGGGGACGAAATTCGTGCTGCGCTTTCGCTGCCGCCCGGGTTTTATGGGCGTTTAGCAGCTTGTACTTTGCCTATGTCTCTATGCGATGTCCGAAGTTTCAATATTCGGCCCGGCACCGACGCCGAACGACGAGAAGAAGTTTCCACTCAGCTAAGCGCCGTTTACGGAAATGAACTCGACGCTCGTGAATTCGATTTTTGGCCAATAGACACGGCGAAAGAGACCCAAGCCAATGTCGATAACGTTTCTGTCTTGTCCGTCTCCCACGAATCCAGCATGCAAGTGGCGAACGAATTCTCACACGCCGGCCTTGCCGTTCAAACACTTGATGGAATCCCCCTAGCACTTGCCCGCGCGATTCAATTGGGTGGGAACGCGTATTCCGAACACCCTGTGGCCGTTGTGGATTGGGGATACTCCCGGGCCACGTTATGTCTGGTCGCTCAGGGATGCCCCTTGTTTGTCAGATGTCTACGCGATTCAGGTTTCGACGCGTTACTTCACGAGTTAAGCCGCCACCTAGGAATCTCTTTGGATGAAGCAGGAAGGCTGCTCGTTGAACATGGACTACCCAACCCCGGACCGGCGATCGGCAAGGAACTGCAGCAGGTCATCGCTGAAGTGAGTGCCGCGGCAGTCTCGGTCTTCGTCGAAGAACTAAGTCGAACCCTGACCTACTTGACGTCCCATCGGAGGCCCGTGGCCCCGGACCAGGTGGTCCTCATGGGGGCTGGGGCAACCATTAAGAATGTCACCACGTTCTTGGAAGATAAGATCGGCATGCCGATACGCATCTGGCGACCGGAGAACATCCGAATCAATTGCGAAAGCGCTGCGAAACTGCCGCTGGAACTGCTAGGTCCTGCCATTGCGCTGTCATCTCTCGCATGGGCATAACTATGAAATCGCATATCAACCTGTTATCCCAGAGTTTTCGCCGACGCCAATTGCTTTTTCGGCGACTCAAACAATGGCTTATCGTCGGTCTCTGTGCCGTGGCCTGCGGGTCCCTGATTGGCTGGTCCAAATGGCGAAATCTGCAAGCTCAAAAAGTTAAGCTCGATTTCCTCACCCATGAGAACGACCCGTTCAAGAAAATGCAGTCGGAAATAGGCGCCATCAAAACCCAAATCAATGAATTACAACAGCGCGAGGCCATTGTGCTGGAACTCGCGGACGAGCAGTCAATGTTGAGCTTGATGGGGATTGTCAGCCAGGCCGCCGAGGTCTGTGAGGGGAGCGTCACCATTCGCAAATTGCATGTGGAACGAAACCAGGGAATTCGGAGTGGCAAAGCGGGGACCTTTAGGATTCTAACATTAGAAGGTGTGGGAAGTGATAACATCTCGGTGGCGCGGTTCGCACGTGCATTGCGTGAAAGCAATGCATTTGATGATGTCCAATTGCGATCGTCAGCGCTACGATTGAATCAACAGCAAGACGATCCTGACCAACGAAGCTACACACTCGAATGCGTATTTTGAAGCCCATGTTGACACAGCCACGACAATTCGGCCTGTGCTGCCGGCTCGGAACCCCGAAGCTGCGTCCTTCTTGTTGCATATCATCAACCACCCTCGGAGGGAGATGAACGATGGCCGCTACAGATCGCGAGCACGAACTCCGTTGGTTGGGAATGGGCTGTCACGCCGCAGGTATTTTGGTCCTTGTGTCGGCGGCTGGAATCTACCACGCCACGCTCCGTTCGTTTGCGATCTCACAGGAGCAGGTCAACCAGAGCGAAATTATCGAGCTTGAAACGCAACGGGAACGCGCATCCGGAATTCGAAGCGAGCATGAACAACTTACGCGATCACTGGCGGACATTGAAGAGCGAGCGGAACGGATTCGGCAGCGTATTCCGGATGAACCCAGCGAGGCAGAATTCCTACGCCAGATTACGAATGCCGCGAATAGCGAGGGATTGGAAATTCGCGATTACAACGTGGGCCTGGTGAGTGGATCGATCACCCATTCACAAGTGGATGTACGATTGGCATGCCAGGGGAATTATGCAGCAGTATGCGGCTTCCTAGAGTACTTGGCTAAGTTGCCGCGGATCACCACGGTGCAACGGTTGCAGGTGATGTCCAACCTGACCGACGATTCGTATCCAGTAGAAATCAGTCTGTGGTTGTATTTCGGCGCCAAAGCCTCGAACAAGAGTCCCAACAATGGTTAAAAACGCGCCAGCTCAGAATCACGTTTCGCCGGGAAAACTAGCTCTCATTGCAGTGCTCGCTCTGGTGCTGGTGGCGGTTTTGGTCCTGCAATACAGGGGGGACGGCGAGACTCCGGCGGTAAGTTTGGTCCGACCTTCGCCGCCACCGGTAAATTCGTCACAATCGCCGCAATCCGACACAGCCGACTTGTCCGATTCGAATAACGCCCATGAGCGTTCTCTAGCCCGGCGTTGGCCCCTGATAGCACGCGACAAAGTACAGGAGTTTAATCCGTTTCTCCCTAAAAGGGCAGATTCGTCGCAAGACGCGCTGGAAAAGTTGACCGGAGTTTCCGCATCGGACCAAAACTCACCACATGAACGATCCGAAAATTCCGAACGGAGCGACGCCAAAGCAGCCGAGAGGGAGAATAGGCGGATCGCAGCCGAGCTGCACAAGGACCTTGTGAAACGAATCGATCAACATCGGCGTGAACGGCGAAAGGCCTTGGATGATCTGCTGCAGAGTCGTGTGGCTATGTTATTAATCGAGCCTCGCGGAAACATGGCCCTTGTTGACAAAAAGCTTGTTCGAGTCGGCGACGTCGTCAGCGGATTCTTGATTACCGAGATAAACCCGCAGGGCGTAGTTCTTGTCGATCGAGAATCCGAACCGGAGTAATGCAAGGGTTGCTCCTGGCCGAACGACGAAGTTACATCACGCCGAGCAGGGAGGCTCGCGCATGCATCGATTCAAGCCACCTGTTAATAAAGCGCCGCTCCGACAACCGGCAAAGCATGGGTTCGCACTGTTACTCTGCGTTGTCAGTATTGGCAGCGTCCAGGCTCAGAGTCTGCTTATCCATCCATCTGGAAACAATCGAGCTCCTTCCACAACGGAGATTGGCGGTGGAAAGTTGCCGATGCTCGACGCCTTTGGCGAGCCTATTCTACCGAAGACAATAGCAATACCTGCAAGCCGCAGTTCGTCACGAGTTTTTCGTTCCCGGCAGCCCGCCCGCAACGCGAACACAAAACTTGGCGCACCTGCACCGCCATCGGCATCGTTAGAAACGTCGATCCATCGAATCGCACAGGCTCCGCAACGAACCGGGAAGGTCAGTCGAAACGGGTCGGAAAACGATCCGGCGACGTCGTTGCAACCCGGTACCCCCGTCGCGGACTCCGACACTTTGCAGGTCACCGAAAAACCCGTTGACGCAGGACCTCATGAGATTCCGCTCGCCGCTCCGTCACCACGAGCGGTCGAGCTCACCGAAGCAGATCATGGTCGTATAACCTTGATCGTGCGGGATGCGACTGTGAAAGACATCCTAAATGTAATTGCCGGCTCACAGGGTATTAACATCGTTTGCGCCGATGAAATTCCAACTCGACTATCACTTTCATTGGAACGAGTAACGTTAGAAGATGCTCTGGACGTTGTCCTGTCCGTGGCGGGTTACACCTGGACGAATAGCAAGGGAATCGTGATCGTTACCAGCCTAAGTCAAACCACAGCCCTCCCCGCGGAAATGCAGGGACGCATGCTCGAAGTCTTCGAGCTAAATTTCGTCACCGCGGAGGACGTGGCGGTTGTCGTCGAAGGAATGCTGTCGCCAGTGGGCACCGCCAGC
>JANNPR010000912.1:0-2496 GCA_031400345.1 Planctomycetota bacterium
CATCGTGAGGTGCGCAGCCAGCACCGCGAGCGGGCTTACCTTTCCGTTCCGACTCATGGATTGGTTTGGGTGACGATCTTGCAGTTAGGTTTGGGGGCCGGCGCGTGGGTAGTAAGGCGAGCTTTTCCGGATTGGATTGCAAACTGGTCCGTTGCCCAAGCGTACGTGGTGCGCCCGAATAGCCTGGAGCACTGGCTGATACCCACGGCACACGCAGCCATGGGTTCGTTGATATTGGCGCTGGCCGTGATGCTGCATCTGAGATGCAAACGCCTGGTAGACATCGGTAACGCTTACGCTCCAGTTCATTCGCGGATGGTAGGGGCACCAGCATGAGTACGTCGGCACTGGCGCTACCTCGTCGAAGCGCGTTAACATTGCGTGTGGTCGACTACCTCGAACTCACGAAACCACGAATCGGTTTGATGGTGCTGTTTGCGACAGCGGTGTCGTATTACCTGGCGCGCTGGGGTCAAGCGGACCTGAGTGTTTTGCTACATACGCTATTTGGAACGGCGCTGGTCGCGGGAAGTGCCAGCGCATTGAATCAGCTCTGGGAGCGTGAAACGGATGGGCTAATGGAACGGACGCTCGATCGGCCACTACCCTCGGGGCGGTTAAGCGGCCGGGAAGCATTCCTGTTCGCGCTGTTGACCGTCGTGGTTGGCAGTATTTGGTTAGCCATGTTCGTCAATGTCGCAACGGTTCTATGGAGTCTGCTATCGTGGGTGATTTATGTTTTGATTTACACGCCGCTCAAACTTCGCACGTGGCTGAATACGGTCGTGGGAGCGGTTTCCGGTGCGCTTCCGGTCTGCATCGGTTGGTCAGCAGGTGACGGCGAAATGGACTTGGCCATCGCAGCTTTGTTTACTACGTTGTTCCTCTGGCAATTCCCGCATTTCATGGCGATTGCTTGGCTGTATCGCCACCAGTATCGCCGAGGCGGGTACCAGATGTTGACGGTTGTCGACCCGACGGGTCATCGAGCAGGTATTCAAGCCATCAGTGCCGCGTTGGCTGTGATTCCCGTAAGCATGTTGCCGGTTGTTTTTGTGCCAGGGACTGCGGCGGTTGTCTATATGGTCGCGGCGATCCTGTTAGGCATGATGCAGTTGTTTTATGCTGTAGCCTTTTTTTCTTCCCGTTCGGAACATTCGGCTCGTCTCTTATTGCGAGCATCGTTGGTCTATTTACCAACCTTGTTAATGCTGTTGGCCATAACACCTTTGATTTGAGACGTACCTGCTCGACAGGACTTTGACCAATGACGACTCACGATAGCGGTCATCACCACGATCAAGACCACTCACATGGACACCTTAAGCTGCAATATCAGCCAGGGCTGCCCATTAATAATGGAAAGACGTTCTTGTGGTTGTTCTTGTCGACGGAAATCATGTTTTTTGCGGCGCTCATCGCAACTTATGTGGTGATTCGCTTCGGCGTACCAGCCGGTACCTGGCCCACGCCGCATGAAGTTCACGTCAAAGAATGGATCGGGGCTCTGAATACTTTCGTGCTGATCTGCTCCAGCGTAACCGTCGTATTGGCGTTTGAAGCGGCGAAAAACAATCGCACTCAGTCTGCCAAAATGTGGATCGTCGTGACGTTCATCCTGGGTGCCGTGTTCCTGGGATGGAAAATGGTCGAATACACATCCAAGTTCCAACATGGCATTTACCCGAACAAGCCCCATAGCTTGATGTACGATAAGCCGGACATAAATTACGTGGCGGCCGTTCGTGATCGACTAAAACAACATCGCGATTTGTTGGATACGGGCATCAAGGCACAAGGGGAAAACTCGACTCCTGATCCTGAGCTTAGCAGTCGACTCGCCTTGTGCGATAAATTGCTTGACGGTTTGGCGCGATGGACGGAATTGGTTGCCGCAAAGGTGGAGGATTCCGCCACTCGTCAAGCTGCCATGATCGCACTGGCGCAACAAATCTATCCGTTGGACCGAAACGAGGCCATTGCCGCAGCATATCAGCAACAAGAGCAACTCGATCGAGATCGGGAGCAGGCCGAATTGATTGCGCGGCGCGAGGACTTCATCCGAGGCATCGCAGCCCGTAAGCAGGAGTCCGCGGCGGCGGATGCAGTTCAAGGAGAGTCGGCCCAAGGAGAGGCGGCCCAAGGAGAGGCGGCCCGCGTGGCCGATTCACTAGCCAACGAAGAGCTCGTGGCGATTGACCTGCGACTGTCACTCATCGAAAAACGAGAGGCCGTGCTAGCGGACGTGCAGCATGTCCATGACGGGTTGAATCATGAGTATTCCTGGCTGCGACTGCCGATGATGATCCCCAGCGGCAATATGTGGGCGAGCACATACTTTCTGCTCACCGGTTTTCATGCGATCCACGTCATCGTGGGACTGATCGTGTTCGCCTGTATCTTGCCTAAGCATTTGGATTCTCGCAAATCGAATCTGATTGAGAATTCTGGTTTGTACTGGCACTTCGTAGATCTTGTGTGGATTTTCCTGTTCCC
>JANNPR010001246.1:0-4445 GCA_031400345.1 Planctomycetota bacterium
GTTGTTTCATTCATCGACGCATCTCGGCCATCGATGCTCGATATCCCAACCACTGCACCCGCCCAACCCCCGACGATGAAACTGCAATGAGAATCTGCCACGGGAAAAGTGAGTCCACAGAAAAAATCGATCCCCTCAACTCTTTTCGCTTCCAGTTCGACCACGTAGTTCGTCTTGGGCAACTCCCCCTTATAGACGACACCGGTCATCGAAGTACCCATATCCAATATCAACTCACCCTCGTCAACGTGCACTTCCCCCTCGCCGCCAAAGTTGATCGATTTCCAACCATGCAACGACTTGCCATCGAACATGGCTTTCCAAGTGACTTTGGAGTCATCCGCGTTTGACAGCGACAAAACGAACAGCGCGGCTAGCAAAACAGTAAATGAGATGAGTAAGGCCTTTGCACGGTGGTATGTGTTGCCGGAAATCCTGTAGGGCATGCCTATGCCTTTCATGTTGTTGTCGCGGACGGTCGGTGTGCACACCTGGCAGCCGCGGAAGTTGGCTTTGATGTTAGCACGGCAAGCCAGTGCCGAACAACGTAGGCACTGAACTCAGCGTATGTTAAACCATTTTGGCTATTACGTACCGATCTTCCGCCACAACGTGGCATCCCTAAGTCAGCCCAGGCCAACGAGGGCCTAGGTCGCAGTTCAACAAACATCGGGTTCGTGCCCCGAAGCCGACCAGGGGTTGACACCCCTGGCTATTACATGCCACCCTCCGGGCTGAGATCAGGCCAACTCGCGCACGTCGATCTTGCCCGTGACGGCGCCGGAGATCAGAACGGTCCGGCGCTCTTGCAGGAGGTCGATCCCACGCTGAGCTTCGGCAGTGAGTTTATGCCGCCTGTTGGTTTTTCGATCAATGAAAATCATCATTACACAACGTCACATTATTCCCCAGCCCGGAGGGCGATATGTAATAGCCAAGGGCGTCAGCCCTTGGATGCGTGACGTTTGACGCGAACAGCCCCGGATGGGGCGACATAGGCGCCGGTGCCAGGCGAGATCCGGGTTTGTACCAGCGTCACGTGACGCCCCTGCCGGGGCTGCGAACGATCGCGGAACGCTGCCGACCAGGGGTTGACACCTCTGGCTACTACATGCCGCCCTCCGGGCTGAGATCAGGCCAACTCGCGCATGACGTTCGCATTTATCGCAGCGATCCTCGACTGCGTCGATGACGCGTCCAAGGCGTTCTACCAGGACTTCGACTTTGTTGAACGCCCCTGTCTCCCTTATCGCCTCTACCTCACCGCGACATAGCTGGAAGACATGATGACTGGTTCGTAAATGCCACTCTTGAGGTCCGGACTCAGATCAGGAACGTGCCGCACCCGAGTAAAGCCGCTCCATGATTTGTCCGGCGGCTAACTGCAGAGGTCGGCCGAGTCGGTCGTGAAACTCGGTGTTGGCAGCCAAACCCAGCGACGCCATGATTGTCGTCCCGATATCTTCCGGCGTATATGCTTGAGTTGCAGGATAAGCGCCGAGGTTGTCCGAGCCACCGATAACTTGTCCTCCCTGTACGCCGGCTCCGGCAAAGAACGCTGTATACACCTGCGGCCAATGGTCTCGTCCCGGGATTTTGGCACCGGCGGTAAGCGAAATCTTCGGTGTCCGACCGAACTCTCCGACCATGACTACGAGCGTTTCGTCCAGCAGCCCCGTCGATTCCAAATCGTCGAGCAGAGTCGACACACCCTGATCCAGCGGAGGGAGCAGTTTGTCCTTTAGCTTGACAAAGTTGTTGTCGTGCGTGTCCCAAGTTTGAACGATTCCCATGTTCGCTTGCACGATGGGAACACCGACTTGGACGAGCCGCCTGGCGAGCAACAAGGATTGGCCGAACAAGTGGCGGCCAAACCGGTCACGCGTGCTCGCGGGCTCACGATCTAGATCGAATGCCGCTGCGATTTTTCCGGCCGTGAGCAAATTGATCGCGGCCGCATGCTGACCACCGAAGGCTGACCCGGCGGCAGACGCCGCTAGCGCACTCAGCTGTTGATTGACGTCGCTCAACAGCGCCTTGCGGCTGCTCAATCGTTCAATGGTCACGCCAGGGGGAAGCGTGAGTCCGATCTCGCGGAATGTGGCTGAGTTCGGATTCTGTGTGACTTGCCAGGGGTCATGACCAGGACCAAGAAAACCTGCATGCTGCCCGGGCCAGGTGAGCGGTCCTTCGATCAGTCGGTTAGGCAGTGTCACGCCGTTCGGAATCCCGTCCGAGCGTGGACGCACGGCATCGTAGGCAGCTGCATAACAAGGCCAATCGCGTCGTGAAAGCACGTTGTCCAAATCGCTGCCTCGACGCAGCGGCATGGGACGACCAGTCAGCAGCTTGTGTGTTCCGGGCAGATGACTGTTTTCTGTATGCGACATCGAACGCACGAGAACGAACTTTTGAGTGCGCGCCGCCAAGAGCGGCAAGTGTTCGCAGATCTGGGTGCCAGGCACCGCCGTAGAAATGGGTTGGAACTCTCCGCGAATCCCATCGGGTGCGTCCGGCTTGAGGTCGAATGTATCGTGTTGACTCGCGCCGCCCGTCAGCAAAATCAGGATCACCGACTTCGCCTGCCGCCGCCGGGTCATCGACGTTGCCGCCTCGATACTCCGAATCCCGCTATTCAAAATAGCCGGCAGCCCAATTGCGCTTGCGCATGCAGCCCCAAGCCAATCACGTCGCGTTACCTGCAATCGAACTTGTGCCATAGTTGCTTTCAATCTGTCGAACGACGTAGGTATGCCGTTTCTGCCGAGTCCGACGGCGGACGTACGGAGAGACCTCCAGTCCGTCAGCGGTGATAATGGCGAGTGACAGACCAGAGATAATCCTACGGGGTTGACTTCACGACAGAATATCAGAGGCAGTCGGTGATCACAATCTCTGTTGGTCAGGGGTAGTGCGCTAGTGGATTGCGGTCACTTACCAGGCTTCAGCCAATATTCCAAAAACGCGAGCTCCAATTCGAGTGCCTTGGGCGTGGGAACGTGCGTGGAACGTGCCGTCATGGCAACTCGATCTTTTTGCCCGAGGAGACTGTTTACCGAAATCAGGTGCTGGAGCGGCTGCCAATTGCTGGGCGGATCTTCGGTGCCACCCGAGACCAGCAACGGCCGCGGTGCCATGAGCGCGTGTAGGCTCACAAGGTCATCTCCTGCGTCGACCAATTCCTTATACAAACCCGTACGCCGATTCTCAGCCGAAGGGATTCCCGGTTTCCGCTGTGTCGCCGGATCATAGCCGAGGTACCACGGCTCCCAGTAGTTCACGTTTCCGTTCTGTTCGTTGAACACAATGCCGGGGTCTGACCAAACCGCACATGCGAATTTGTCGTTCAGGCAGGACGCAAACATCGACCATTTTCCACCGTAAGAGAGTCCGATAATTCCGATTCGGGTCGGATCGACTTCGGGCATCTGTGACAACGCGGTATGACAATTCGCCGCGACATATGCTAGGAGAGTCAACGGCTGCCGGCGTTGTTCCTTTCCCGCCTCGACCAACAACTGGCGTGTCTCAAGCCCGATCTTTTCGATCGAGCCCGGCGTACCAATCGACAAAGTTACGAAACCGCGCCGCACCAATTGCAGGCCGTAGTCGTGCGTCCCTTGCCCCTTCTGACCCTGACCGATACTGGTCAATGGTTCGTAAAAGGGAACCAGTACCGCCGGAAACGGCCCGTCACCCTTTGGCACCAGCAAGTAACCATCCGCCTTCTTCCCGTCGGGGGAAATTTGCACGTGAACGTGATGCTGTATAAACCCCTCCCGCTCAACGGATTCGAGTCGCGTTAATTCAGGTCGTTCCAGGAGCGGGGGCCACGATCCTAAGCGACGGTGCCACGTCACCAGAATTTCCTGCCGTCGTCGATCCCAATCCTCGGACGACTTTGCCATGCTGCCATCGTCGAATTGGAGAGGCGTGCGATATTTGCCGAGCTTTCCAGCAAAATCCGCGGGTGGCTGGAAGTAGGGTTCGATGCTCCGCCACAGGGCGCTTCGCGGTGAGTCGTCGGCCAACAGCAACGAAAAACTACTCGCGACGACGAACAACAGTACCACGCACCACCGAGCCCCTTGGAAGAAACGATTTTGACGTGTCATCTTGGCCACCTCTCTGTGAATCGGGTTTTCCAGCGTGACGCGCTGTGTCCGGCGAGGCGCCGGCCTCAATAGAGCTGGCTTGCAATGTAGTCGCCCGTCGGCAGGGCCATCACACCCCATGCCGTGCCACTCGCGATTTCCAAGGTCTCGGTTCGCGGTGGTTCGCCCGGGATTTTTCATAACTTCGTCAACTCCGTGGGCAATTCTACAGCGAAACTGACTCGGCAGCCAAGCCTCGCAATCGCGTGTTCGACCCCGCCGAGGAACACGGATCACCGCGAATCAACACCCGGTAACGGTTACGTCACGGACGGTAATGCCCCGTCCTCA
>JANNPR010001303.1:0-8136 GCA_031400345.1 Planctomycetota bacterium
CCCGGAACTTTCGCGGCGCTATCAAAGTTCGCTGGATGCGGCCAGCAAGATGGCCGATGACGAAAAGGTGCCGACCGGTACCCGTTACGATGCTTTGCGGATGATTGCCATGAGTGGGTGGAGTCGAAGCGGGAAGCAACTGTCTAAGTATTTGGAAAAAGGAACCCACGCGGAATTACAGATGGGCGCTGTGAGTGGCATTTCGGATATCCCAGCGCCTTTGGCAGGAGAGAAATTGATCGGCGCTGTTCCGTATCTCTCCGGTACCAACCTCGAGTTAGCGATAACGGGTTTGCTCCGCAATGAGGAACGTGCAATGCTCCTTTTGGATGCGGTGGAAATAGGGCAGCTACCACTTTCCATTCTCAACGATAAACACCGAGAAACTCTGCGAGCCATCAACAACGACGAAATTAAGAGGAGAGTAGCGCGTTTGCTCAAGTCGTGAGGCAGTGTGCCACTTCTGCTCGGAACGAACCGGACGTGGCCTACGAGACAGATGCCCATCGTTCCGAGCAGTGCGAAGCATTGAGAGGCCCGGATATGGATAAGTCTGCAGATGCAAAATACGCCATTTTTCGGGTTCAGCACTGCTTGAAACGCAACAAGAGCACTTTCGCAATGCAGCCCGCGTCGCGTTTCAAACAGATTTGGCACTCGGATCCATCATCTTGAAATAGACCCGACGTCGCGCGGAGCGCCTCCCAACAAGCACCCCAGACGTGCTAGCAACATGAATCGCGATTGACGTCTTTTTGAGAGATTCCTATTATCCCGCGCCGCGCGTTGCTGAGATCGACAACAACGTGGGGAAAGTTTTCGTTTTGATTCAATCGTGCCGGTTGTACCGACCGAATTACTTTTACGGAAGGAAATGGCTGGGCGCTTATGGATGAGTGCTAAGCAATTTACCTCTGTCCTGATAACGGGTACCAAAAAAACCGCACCGTAGCGAGGCAATAGCTGCCATTGCGCGGACCGACGGATTTCATCCCAACAGTCTCATAAGGGCGTTACTGCAATGCGAACGTACTTTTCGCGCTGGAAGCTTTTGGGCGGTGCGCTGGTCTGCTTGTCGGTTTCAGCTACAGGCTGCAACAGCATGGGTGGCGGCAGCGCTTGGCCCAGCACCAACTGGTTCAGTTGGGCAAAAAAATCACCGGAGGCAGCAGTGGCTAGCAGGCCTACGCCTCCTTCGACGAACGCCTTGCCGAGCCCCACAGCGACGGCAGCGGCCGGCGTAAAGTCTGCATACCCGGCGCCGGGTGGTGCTCCGGCTCAACCTGGCAATTACCCTCCGTCCGCCTACGGCTACACCAATCCGCAGGCCGCACCATCCACAGCGTCCGCACCTTCCGGTTATCACACGGGTCATTACAACGTGGGCAGTGCTGCACCCCAGGGAGCTCCTGCCGCCAGCAACGGATATGCAGCTGCTCAAAATCCTTACGCTCGTGGCAACCCAAGCCAGTATGCGAATGCCCCATATCAGGCGCCATACGGGCAGGCCAGCCAGGCAGCAGCCGACTCGACTAACTGGAATAACGCAGCTGCCCCGGCCGATTATCGTGCGGCAGACACCCGCGCCTCAAATTACGGCGCCCGAGGTGCGGATCCATCACAATGGAGTGGCGGCGCACAGGCGGTACCGCAAGGCAATTATCAACCTAGCCAACCCGTCGCAGGTGCCGCAGCCTGGAACTACGACACTCGCTCAGTACCGGCAGCGAATGCAGGAACGTTTGTACCACCCAGCAGTACGGGTTTGAATACGCAAGCTCCAGCAGCTGCAGCCGGGGGAGCGGCGCCGAACGCCAACGGTACCATCCCAGCCCGGACTCCAGTCGGCTACCGGCCAGGAAGCACCAACCGAAGCACGGGCATGAGCAGTACCGTACCGAGCGGAGTCCAACCTGCCTCGTATAACCGATCCGATTATGTACCCAACTCGGCAGCCATGTCGTCCTCCGAGATGCCGCCGGCCAGCAGTGGAACACGTTGGTCTCATGACCGAGCCGTGTACCCCGCTGTCAGTGGAGCCGTACCCACCACTCCGGGTGCCGCACCTCTACGCTAGTTCCAAGCAGCGAACTGAACGAACAAATAAAGGCAGGCAAACGCCTGCCTTTTTTTGCGCGCCGACCTACCGCTGTAGCCGATTTCTTCCACGAAATGCACGGATGCTTGTGACTAATGAGCATGAATGCTTCAGATTTTTCGCAACTAAACGCGTAATCATTCGAGTACGTAGTTAAGCATCGTTGCTTGGGATCTACGTTCGCTGTTAATGGGGCGTTGCAGTTTGTAGATTAACGGCCTGCTCGACAACATCGTTAGCCCATTCATGTTCGCGACCGGAAAAATGCTATGCCGCTCGAACAAAAAACTCGCCTGTTGAACCTGAAAACACCGCTCGGTGAAAACGAACTATTGCTGACGGGATTCACCGGCAAAGAAGAGATATCGCGATTATTCAGTTTTCAACTAGACATGATTTCCGACAATCCCGCCGTTAACGCCGCGGATATTGTCGGTAAGAATGTGTCCTTCAATGTCGAACTCTCTGACGGTTCGCGGCGGCACTTCAACGGCTTCGTCAGTCGTTTCATCGCTGGCGACGAAGAAGATGGCCGGCGGAACTATCGAGCCGAGGTGGTACCCTGGCTGTGGTTCCTGACCCAGACCGCGGATTGCCGAATTTTTCAAAACCTGAAGATTGCTGACATACTCAAGAAGATCTTCGAAGACCTCGGCTTTAAGGACTTTAAGGTCGACCTGAAAGGGGATCACAAGAGTTGGGACTACTGTGTTCAATACCGCGAAACCGATTTCAATTTCGTGTCGAGGTTAATGGAAGAGGAAGGCATCTTCTATTTCTTTCAACACGAAGATGGTAAGCACACGCTGATCATTGCAGATCATAAGGGCGCCTATCAGGATTGCCTGGAAAAGGAAGTCGATTTTCCGTTGAGCATAGGCGAAGAGCACCTCAAAGATCACATCACATCCTGGGCGCACCAGTACGAGTTCCGGCCCGGAAAATGGGCGCAAACCGATTTCAATTTCGAGACGCCGAGTACCAGCCTGATGGCCAAGACCGGCAGCTTGGTAAAAATGCCCGGCATGGATAAGTTCGAAATCTACGATTACCCCGGTCAGTACGCCAAGAAGGCGGAAGGGGACGTGGAAGTCAAATGGCGGATGGAGGAGGAAGAAGCAGCGCACGATGTGGTGCGGGCGGCAAGCGGCTGCAAGACTTTTACCCCGGGCGGTAAATTCAAGATCGCGGTGCACCGCTCGGCCAGCGAAGAGGGAAAGTCCTTTATGGTGACCTCCATATTTCATTCGGCAATCGAACCGCTGTCCTATGAAACGGGCGGCGGCAGGGTCGACGAAGCATATAGCAACACGTTTACCTGCATTCCAGATTCGGTCACATTTAGACCGGCCCGGATAACTCCTAAACCGATCGTCAACGGCGTCCAAACAGCCATCGTCACGGGGCCGCCCGGCGAAGAAATTTACGTCGACAAGTACGGCCGAGTAAAGGTGCAATTTCACTGGGATCGAGAAGGGAAGAAGGACGACAACACGTCCTGCTGGTTACGGTGTGCTCAGGTTCACGCCGGTCGGGGTTACGGTGCCATCGATATACCCCGCATGGAAGACGAAGTCATCGTGTCCTTCTTAGAGGGAGATCCCGATCGCCCGATCATTACCGGCCGAGTTTATCATGCGGAAAACATGCCTCCCTACGGGCTGCCAGGCGCGAAAACAACGAGCGGCATCAAAACCAAAACCTACAAGGGTAGCGGTTACAATGAGATGGCTTTGGACGACACGCCCGGGAAAGAACTGATTCGGGTCCATGGTCAGTACGATATGGACTCGACGATTAAGCATGACTTGCGAGAACATGTGCTGAATTGCCGGAGTCGCGATGTCACGGTCGATGAAACGATCCAAGTTGGCGGCAACCAGTCACTCGACGTCGGCAAGAATCAAAAGTATTCCATCGGCATCGATCAAACGGGTACCGTGGGTGCCAACAAATCGCTTACGATAGGCACCAACCACACCGAGAAAATCGGCTCGAACATGAGCATTGACGTGGGTTCCAACCTAACTGAAAACGTGGGCATCAATTATGCCGAAACAGTCGGTGTGGCGATGGAGTTAACTGTCGGCGCTGTGATGACACACACCGTTGGCGCTAAGTATAACCTGACCGTGGGTGGCCCCATGACGGTGGGGATCGGCAGCAATCTCAAAACCACGATTGGGGCAAGTCGCAAGGAGCAAGTGGGCGCTAAGGTAACGGAAAAAGTGGGTGGCAACGTCAGCCAACAATACGGAGCGAAGCACACCGAAAAGGTGACTGGCAATTACTTGGTGAAATGCGGCGCCAAGATCACCTTGGAAGCGGCCAGCAAAATCACACTCAAGACGGGGGCGTCAAGCATCGAAATGTCGAGCAGCGGTACGATCAAGATCAAAGGTACGAAAATTCTCGTGGAAGGGTCCGCAAAAATTGAAGAGAAGGCCGCCACAATTAGTTCTGAAGCGAGTGCCAAGAACACGGTGAAGGGCGCTATGGTTAATGTCGAGGCCTCCGCAATCAACACGATCAAAGGAAGCCTTGTCAAGATTAACTAAAGTAGAATGAGGTCGCATGAGTTTAGAAATCGCGTTTCGCTTCCTGTTGGCCGCGTTAGCGACTTGGCGGCTATCCTTCATGTTGGTGCGGGAGGCTGGTCCGGGGAATGTCTGGGTGAGCATGCGAACGTGGGCCGGCAGTGGTTTCCTAGGTCGGTTGCTGAAATGCGTAAAGTGCGTAAGCGTTTGGGTAGCGATACCGTTCGCATTCTTTGTGGGTGGTTCGCGCATCGAGCTGTTGGTTACTTGGTGGGCACTGTCAGGCGTCTCGGCGTTGATCGACGAGTTCACCAAGCCGCCGTTCGAGTTCCGGGAGACGTCCAACGATGAGTTGTTGCGGTCAAACGACAACGACCCCCTTAACTGATCGCCACCGAATGAAAATTCGATACCTCGGTGGTCGTCCAATTAATGTTCAAGGACCAGTCACAGGCGTTATCTATCGTTTCTCTGGACTGGATCGCGAACGACTGGTGGACCCTCGAGATGCCATTGGGCTTGTTCGCAGTCAGATGTTTCGGATATTGGGAGTTGAAGAAATTCAAACGACGCCAGCCAATGGGTTGGACGGTTAGATAAGGGGATCATGGACATGGGAAAACCTGCTGCGAGACTCGGCGACACCACGATGCATGGTTCCCCGCTGTTGGGTGCCCCATGTCCCACGGTACTGATTGGCGGTAAGCCAGCCTGGCGGATCGGCGACCAGCACACATGCCCGATTCCGAATGCACCTCCGCCGGTCTGCAGTGGTACGCCTCATGGTCCCGGTGTGACAACTCCAGTTCCAGATGGTGGAACGGGCATTTGCTTAATCGGTGGCAAACCTGCTGCGCGAATGGGAGACATTGTAATGGAACCTGGCGCTCTCGTCCCATTACCACCGCCAAATACGATCATGATGGGGTGCCCAACGGTGCTCATTGGAATGGGCGGTGGCGCCGGAGGAGGTGCCGGAGGTGGTGGGTGTGGCGGAGGTGGCGCCGGCGCGGATACCTGAGTGTAGGACCATGGTGAGCTCGGTTCGAGCTCTTAAAATTCTCGATTCGAGATTTCCAATGTGCGACGTGAATGTCATTACGGGCGAGGTTTCGCAGTACGTGGCCGATGTCTTTTTGCCCGGCCGCATCCCGTTTCATTTCGTACGCACTTATTCCAGCCAATCAAAGTTTCCCGGAAAACTTCTGGGTTATGGATGGCGGTGCAATCTCGAGATCGAATTGCGGCTGGCGAATACGCAGGCTGAATTGGTTAGAGAAAACGGCAAGGCATTGTCCTTTGCGTTGCCACCGATCGATGCTGACGCCATCGAAGCTGCTCCGGGCCTGCTCGTTCGGCGAAGCACATCGGAATTGGCATTTATCGAAGACGATCTCGCAAGCATCGTCTTTCGACTTCCGGATAAGTTGAGCGGCCGGATCCCCATTTCGCGGCGGCAAGATGCCTACGGAAATGCCATCGATTTTTACTACAGCGACGCGGGAAAATTGAGTCATTTGGTCGATTCAGCGGGTCGCCGAGTCGAGTTCGAATTAACACCCGACGGACGCATCGCGGACGTGATGCTGGATGCATCCCCGCAACCGACCGATCGATTTCGGTTGGTGAGCTATCGCTACGATGATCGCGATGACTTGGTGCAAGTCATCGACCCGGAGGGCACTTCTTGGACATTTGAATATTGTGAACACTTGCTTGTCAGGGCGACCGATCGAATCGGCTGTGATTGGTTCTTTGAATATGATCGCAACCGACGCTGCGTTAGGACATGGAAGTCGAACGGACTTCAATACCGAGAAATTCGTCAAGATCCGGTACGTCGTAATGCTTTGCTAGTCGATTCACGCGGCTTTGCCACTCTCTACCGCAATAACGAACAGGGTTTGACGGAGGTGGAGATCGACCCCTTAGGACGCGTTCACCAGGACGTTTTTGACGCGGATGGAAACATCCTGATCAACACTTCGACAATGGGCAATATCGAAGAGTTTTCCCATATCGATCCCAAAACGGGTGTCGTGAAGGTCTCATACAACGGACGGGAAACCGCTATCAGTAGAAACGCGCAGGGCCAACCACTCTCCATCACGAACCCGGAAGGACAAACGTTCGTCTTTACTTATGATCACGGTGGAAGCGTTACCTCGACCATATCTCCCACGGGAGCGCTGTGGCGGTTTGATTACGACGAACAAGGTGACCTCACCCAAGCCATCGATCCGCGTGGCTACCAAATTCACCGACAGCGTCCTTCAAGCACGCACCTTATCATTGCCGATCAGTACGGTCCGCTGACGCAGGCTGAATTCGATCGTCTTGGCAATCCATTAAAATTCGTGGACTCGGCAGGACACAAAATGTGTCTCGAGTACGACTGCAACAGTCAACTGTCGCGATTGGCCTATCCGGATGGATCATGCTCACAATTTGCCTACGACGCGGAAGGCAATCTTACTAGATGGACAGACGAATTGAGTCGTGTGACTACGTACGATTACGGTTCATTTGGTTCAACGATTGCGATTCACGAGCCAATCGGCCGATGTGAACGATTCATGTTCGATACGGAAGAGAATCTCGTTCGTCTAATCAACTACAAAGGCGAGGAAGCCAAGTTCCAGTATGACGCAGTTGGAAGAGTGATAGGTATCACATATTTCGACGGCCGGAAGGATGTTTTGGAATATGACAACGACGACAACCCAATTCGGGTTTCCGACGGTGCCGGCCGATGTATTGCGGAAATGGACTACAACAGCGACCGGCGTCTGATCGGCGAACGGTTTCCAGACGGCTCAACCACAGCCATGGATTACGGTCCCAACGGCGAAATCCTATTGCTCGAGAACCCCGGCGCTTCCTTGACGTTCAAATGGGACTCTGAAATGCGCATCGTCAAGGAGGCGAGGGACGGCGTTATTCTTCAGTATGCGTACGATAGCCGAGATAATCGGACCAGCTTGATCCTGAATGGAATCCGCCGGATCGAATATGAATGGGACTTGAGATGCCGTTTGGTTCGGTTGTTCGATTCCAATCAGTGGACCTACCTCTACCGGTTTAATAGCCGAGATTTGGTTGAGGAATGCGATTTACCTAACGGGTGCATCGCACGATTCAAATACGACAGCTTGGACCGCCTAATTCGTCGTTGGATCACAAAATCTGACAACCTAACCATCGTGTTGGATCGGTCATTCGAATACGACGCCGCCGATCGGCTGATACGCTTTGAAGACCTGCACCGCGGCAATGTTCGCTACACATACGACGACGCAGATCGTTTGTTACAAGTGATTCGAAACGGGAATGTGGAGGAAGCCTACTCCTACGATCTCAACAGCAACCTGATGAATACTCGAGTCGGTGAGCCAATAGTGTTTGCCGCTGGCGATCGAATCTCGCGTCGTGGTACTGAGGACTTCCATTACGATGCGGACGGAAATGTGATTCGTCGCAGCTCACCAACCGGTGACACAA
>JANNPR010000030.1:0-14650 GCA_031400345.1 Planctomycetota bacterium
AGAACCGCTTGTCTGCCGCCAATGCATCGAAATCTGATGGCCAGCAATATTACCGCTACAGGTCAGGAACCCTATGTCCGACGTACCCGGCCCTGCGGTAGAGGAGTAGCCCATGCGAACGCGCATCGTAGTCCACCCCTGCGTAGCCGTTAGTAACGATGTGGATGCCTGCACAAATTTCTGGATGGGCACGATCGTCTCCGATTCGTAGTCGATTTGGATGGCGTTGAATCAGTCGATAGCGTCGGCTTGACTGCGCTCTTAGATTTGCAAGAAGCACTTCGCTCGCGCGGAGGGGACCTCAAGCTATACACGCAGAACGCTGTCAATCGAAAAATTCTGGAAATCACGCGCCTAGATCAACAGTTAGAAGTATTCGAAAGCATTATCGACGCAGTCAAAAGCTACACCTAGTGGTTCGCCACGGGACCTCTCACCTCTCACCTCTAACCTCTAACCTCTAACCTCAACCTCTGACCTCTGACCTCTAACCTCTGACCTCTGACCTCTGCCATGCAAGTTTCCACAGATACGCCGGTTCGCTTAGGAAATGTGCTGGTTGAGCATGGCTATTTGACGCTCGACGAGCTCCAGGCGGCGCTGGCACATCAACACCAGTCGGGCAAGTCGAAGTTGCTTGGCGAAATTGTCGTTGACTTGGAGTTTTGTACGGAGGATCAGGTCGTCGAGTGTTTGGCGCTGGCCTATGGCGTTCCGTATGCCAAGCTCGAAGCTCGGCTATTCGATTCCAAAATCATCGACTTGGTACCACGTGACTTTATCGAGAAGCACGTTGTGTTGCCGCTGTTCTGCGTGCGCGACGTGGTGACTGTTGCCGTCTCAGAGCCTTCCAACTTGTTTCTCATCGAAGAACTGCGACTGCTCACGGAAAAGAACATCCAGTTAGTCGCCACGTCATCTAAAGACATCCGCAGGATGATCACGTCGCTGCCGGACTCGAAGGTGTTCGTGATTGACGACATCATTGAGGATTCCGATCAGCCCGAGGTGACGTTGATTGAAGACGCGATCGACGATATTGGTGACATGGCCGAAGTGGCCGGTCAATCGCCAGTGATACGCCTCGTTAATTACGTGATTTACAACGCGGTGAAAGAGGGTGCCAGCGACATCCACATCGAGCCCGCAGAACGTTGCATGCGCATTCGCAATCGCATCGATGGCAAGTTGTACAAGGCACTGGAGGTACCGCTGCATTTGCTGGGAGCGGTCACCAGCCGCATCAAGATCATGGCGTCGTTAGATATCAGCGAACGGCGTCTTCCTCAGGACGGTGGTGTGCATGTAATGCTTGACGGCCGCAAGATTGACTTGCGAGTCAGCACCTTCCCTGGTAGTCGCGGTGAAAAGACCGTGATACGCGTGTTGGACACTCGCAACATCTCGCTCAACCTGCGGGATTTGGGTTTCGCCGAGGACGTCTTGAATTCGTTCCAACAGTGTATCCAAGCGCCGAACGGTATCATCCTGGTTACCGGCCCGACCGGCAGCGGAAAATCGACTACGTTGTACGCCGCAATGAACGAAATCTCATCGATGGGAAACAACATTTGCACGGTCGAGGACCCCATCGAATACCATCTGCCGTTGATCAATCAGTTTCAAGTTCAAGAAAAAATCGGCTTGACGTTTTCCAAGGCTCTACGCACTTTATTACGACAAGATCCTGACATCATCATGGTCGGAGAAGTTCGTGACGAGGAAACGGCGCGGACCGCTATCCAAGCGGCACTGACCGGCCACTTGGTGTTAACGACTTTGCACACCAACGACGCTCTTTCCGCTGTCACTCGTTTAGTGAACATGGGAGTCGAGCCTTACCTCATTAGTGCAGCGCTGAACGCCGTCTTGGCTCAACGTCTGGTGCGAATGGCCTGCCCGAAATGTCGTGAAGTCTACGAGCCGCCCCGAAACTTACGGCGAGCATTGGATCGGATGGGTTTTGAGATCGACAAGTTCTACAAAGGTGCAGGCTGCCGCCGATGTCGAAATTCCGGGTTCACAGGACGAATTGGAATTCATGAATTCCTATCGATTAATGACGAGCTTCGTGACGGGATTGTCGCGGAGGAAACGATTGGGAACTTGCGAAAAATAGCCATTAGGAACGGCATGGTCACGCTACAGCATGACGGTTTCCGCAAGGTTCGCGAAGGAATTACGACACTGGAAGAAGTGCTACAGGCCACCGGTACGATTTCCGAAGCGGTCGATCGGTAGCAGGAGATTGTCAGATGTTATTTAATTATTCGGCTCGCGATTCGTTGGGCAAGGTTTGTGAAGGAGTCGTCAATGCGATTGGGCGCGACGATGTCGTGTCGCGCTTGCAGAAAGAAGGCCTGCAAGTCATCAACATCGAGGAAGAAGACGAGGCCGGAGACCTGTTTCCCCGTCGCATTCGTAAATCCGATATTATTTACGCGACCAATCAGCTCGCGGTCATGGTCGATACAGGCATTAGTCTATCGGTGGCGTTAGGCGGTGTTGCCGAACAGGAACAGAATTCGCGGCTGCGAAATATTTTGCAGGACTTAAAGCGCCACGTCGAGTCGGGCGAAGATTTTTCCGTAGCGTTAGCTCGTTACCCAAAATTCTTCGACAAGACTTTCATCGCCTTGGTCAAGTCGAGCGAGCGCACCGGCTCACTTGGCAGCATGCTCGATCAAGTGGCCATGTACATGCGAAAGGATCTGGAAAACCGCAGCAAAGTGAAGGCTGCACTGGCGTATCCTGCCGTCATGATGGTTTTGGCAGCATCCGTGACAACCTTTCTGCTGACATACGTGATGCCCAAGTTCACACCGATCTTCGAACGAAAAGGTGCGAAACTTCCCACGCCGACCGTTTACCTGATCATGTTATCGCATTCGTTGCGAGACTATTGGCACTTTTGGATCCTGGCCATTATCGGTATTTCGCTGGGGGTGTTTTTCGGTCGTCGGTCGGAAGCCGGCCGCCAATTGATCGACTGGGCAAAAATTCATGCTCCGATTGTCGGCCCCATGATGCGTAAAGTCGTTATCAGCCGCTGCCTGAGAACGCTGGGAACCATGATTCGGGGTGGCGTATCGGTGTTGGAATCGATCCGGATGACATCGGAGGTCGCGGGTAATTATTTTTACAAACAAGCCTGGATCAAAGTCCTTGATGACATCACGAACGGTGAACGAATCAGCACATCGCTATACGGAAACTCGCTCTTCCCCCGTACCCTTGTGCAGATGATTGGAGCGGGGGAAGAAACCGGAAAGCTAGACCACGTTTTGCAAAAAATTACCACCTATTACGACTCAGAGGTCGAAATATCATTGAAAGCAACCACAAGCATGTTGGAGCCATTGATGGTCGCGATCATGGGCGTGGTTGTGGGTGGGATAGGCTTATCGTTGTTGCTGCCGATCTTCTCCCTAAGCCGCGGCGGTTAAAGTGCTAAGGCAGCTCGAAACACGCAGCTTCCTCGCCGTTGCGAACCAGTAAATACCGTCCGTATAGACACAAATTATTCCATGTCTTGCCGTCGAGTGCCGCAAACCGACCGAGCTCCACATGCGACTCGGGATTCGCCTCGACAAGAACCACGTCCCCGGATTCAGCTTGGACTAAGATTAGCGAGCCGACCCCCAGGATTTGACCTTGTCCGTAACGGCCATGTTTCCAGCGACGCTTACCCGTTTCTAATTCCAAGCATTCCAAGATGCCATCGGACAGGCCATACACAGAATTCTCGTGGACGACTGCGTTCGTGAATTTTGTCTTCATCGCATTTCGTTCATGCCAAATGGTCTTGACCTGCACCCCTGCATCACTCCCAGGCGTTAATTCGATGAGGCTGGAACCTATGCCATAGGCCTTCGATAGAAACACACGGTTCGGCGGAATGGGAATGGCTTGCGATGCGCTTGCCGCGGCATTCGTTTTACCCTCCCACGGATGACTCCAAAGCAGCGTCCCGACAAGGGGATCGTGTCCGGTGACGGAGCTCTCGTTTACGACCAACAGTTGGCGCCGGCCGAAAAACTCGCCTATCGATGGGGAGCTATAACTAACTTGTTCGTTACCCGTTTCCCAGATTAAGTCGCCGGTTAAACGGTCGAATGCCGCGATCGAGACCCGTTTGTTGCGATTGCCGCCCACAGGCACGATTAATTTGTCAGCCACGATCAAAGGAGAATTAGATCGTCCCCATGCGATGTCTGCGACTTCGTAGTCCGTCGAGATGCTATAGCGTTTCAACAAATCATCTCGCCAAACTACTGCACCATTAGACCCGTTTAGGCAGAGCAACACTCCGGTGGCTCCTAACGTATAGACGTAGCCTTCATGAATCGTGGGGGTGCTCCTCGGACCAATCCCGCCCAGCACGCTCTCGTGTCGCTGTTGCTCGGCATGGGACCAGACCAGGTTGCCGGAGTAGATTTCGTAACAGGTGACCAATTCTTCTTCGGCGCGCTGTTCCAGCGTCACGGCGAAACCATTCACTGCTGAAAAGGCAGACCAACCGGCGCCGATCGGATGTCGCCAAAGTTCGCGCGGCGGCGACGACCAATCGCGAGAAAGCCGTGGACCTTCGATCCACCCGGAACGATTCGGTCCGAGGAATTGGCCAAAATCGTCCAGTGTCGTCTGGGCCAGATCAACAGGCGCTTGCGATGGTACGACCTGAGGTTTGGCCAAATTTGCATCCCGGGATTTGGCGAACCGCCAGCGGAACCGGGGGATCAATTCGCCGGAAACGTTATCCAGAACGAAGACCGAGAAAAACAACACGACGACGCCCAGTCCGCCGAGAATCATCACCAGCCGAGTCGTCGCCGTCACGCCGCTAAAGCAAACGTACCAGATGGCGATGGTAAGCATCGCTACGAGTAAGAACACGCCAGTAAAAATGTTCCCGATTGCGTGATCGTCCATGACGTCACCGGAGCGAAACCATACGATCATCGCTAGACACAGACTGACTACGACCCACACCCACAGCGGTGGCCGCTTTAAAAACCGACTGCTCGTGGTCGCGGGCGGTCTAATGAGGACGGGTATTTCCATGTCATTCCGGGTAGGATCACTTTCCATAACAGAGCTCTTGATTCAATCATCGCGTGAATAACTATGTTGCTTCTAAAGGATGGTTTGTGTGCCGACTACTGCGACCTCATGGCTCGCCTGACGATATCTGTATCAAAATAGTTGATTGCCATTCCTGCATCGACGACTAGCGTCTGTGCGTTGATGCCTGACGAACGAGGGCTTAGTAAAAAAGCCACCACGTTGGCTGCTTCCTCAGTTTGCACCGCATGTTTTCGAGGGATGACTTGCTCGGCGAATAAATACGAGTCGATGTAACCGGGTATACCTGCTGAGGCAGAAGTCTTGAGCAGTCCGGGTCCCACGGCGTTGAAGCGAATTCTCGAGAATCGGCTGAAGGATTTGGTCAGAAATGCAAGCGACGAATCGAGCGCCGCTTTGACCGGTCCCATGAATCCATAGTTTTCACTCGCCATTCGCGTGGTGGAAATCGAAATCGTCACCACGGAGCCGTCCTCCGCCAATAACTCCTTCAAGGCATTGCTAATTCCAATCAACGAAAAGCACGAGACGTCAACGGCGCGTAGAAATTGGCTCTTGGACGTTTCGTGGAAAGGTTTGGCCACACCCTGGTAATCCGCGAACGCAATCGAATGCACCAACCCATGAAATCGTTTCTTGGTTGCTGCCAACTCGACTCGCAGCCGCTCAATTTGGTCATCGAATTCAACATCACAAACGAAGATTTCAGATCCGGCCAATAACTTATGCAAGCTTTGTCGGCGTTCTTCGGATCGTACGACATAAACGACTTCGGTACCGGCCTGTTGAAGTAGGTTGGCGACGTGAAATGCTAAGCTCTTCCGATTGGCTACGCCGAAAATCAGTACACGCTTACCCGCAAGTTGCAGGAAGTCATCGCTCATGGGGATGGGTCCAGCTTCGCGACCGTGCATGCAAAATCCAGTCGCGCCGCGGGTACTCCTAGGCAAGCGACCTTCGCCGTGAGAAAGAAAGTACCTGCCAGTCGCTCGTTTAGTTGTACGTCAATGTCGACGGTGTCACCTGGGCGAATCATTTTTTTGAACTTGACATCATTCAAGCGTGTGGCCACTGGGACGCCGGAACCGTCCTGCATGAACTTGCTGAGCAGAATAGCTCCCGCTTGCATTGCCGCTTCGCACAGAATCACACCTGGGACGAGCGGAAAGCCGGGATAGTGCCCTTGGAAGAAAAACTCATCCGGTCGAAATGTCTTCCGGCAGACGATGGAACTCTCGTCGTGGGACACGACTTCGTCGATTAACAACATGGGTGGGCGATGAGGAATCGCTGCTAGTACGGCTTTTTGAGTCATAGTCCGATTCCCCTAAATCAGCAGTGCGACGCAAAACGGAATGCAGGGATCCAATACCAGTCACGATAGCGCGAAAGGCGAAAACACAAAATAGCTTTTAGCGGGCGATCCGCTTGTTGACCAGGTTTGGCATTGAAATCGAGGGGCAGGCCGACGTGGAGGCCGGTGGCTTTCAAGTGCGTTTGGACTCGTGTCCCCTACAATCCTCCATTTCTGTTTCCTGTTTTCGTCTTTCGTGATTTCGTGATTCGTATCTCACGTAAGTGGAATTCGCTGTCCGTCATACGCCAAAGCCATGCCGTTAGGCAAGAGTGCGTTGGTTGCCTCGTGGTCCATATCGTGTGAAATGTGCGTGAAATACGCCTGTTTCGGCCGGACACGTTCTACGACTGCGACGGCTTCATCCAAACTGAAATGGGTAGCGTGCGGTCGCCGTCGCAAGGCATCTAAGATCAACACGTCGAGTCCCTGCAGAAGGGGCCAGCTTGCATCGGGAATCCCATTGGTATCGGTGCAGTAGGCGATGTTGCCGAGTCGAAACCCCAATACGTCAAAGCGGGGACCGTGTTTCAAGCGGATTGGGATCAGCCGTCCACCTAAGATGTCAAATGCTTCAGTAGTAATGGTTTGGAACGTTAGCTGCGGAACGGCGCCTGCATGGGTCGGCTGAGAATCCGTAAAGGCATAATCAAAGGAATGTCGGATGCGTCGTTCCACCTGCGGTTCGCAATAGAGAGGCACGGGCCGCCCCAGATAGAACGGAAACAGTCTTAAATCGTCTAAACCAAAGATGTGATCGGCATGCTCGTGAGTAAATAAAACGGCGTGAATGATGCCAATTTTCTCGCGCAACAACTGGGTTCTCAGGTCGGGTGGGGTGTCGATCAACAAATTGCCGACGGGCATTCCCAACACGAGCGCACAGCGTGTTCGGTTATTGTGCGGGTCATCGCTAATGCAAACGGGACAAGGGCAGCCGATCGAAGGAACTCCCACAGATGTCCCGGTCCCCAAGAGCACTAATTGCCCCCGGATGTCGGTCGTACGGATCGATCGTTCCACGAGCGAATTCTCTCAAGAGATGGCCGTTTGGGGCGAAATTCAGCTAACATTGGTGCTCCCCGATTGTAGGACCTTTTCGGAGCCGCGAATATCCGCCGTTGACCGGCCTGTATAATCGTTATAAGCTACCGCGCCGAGAGACCTTATGCGCAGACTGTGAGGTAGTTGGGCACGGGCCCGCGACACCGTCTGCTATCTCTGTTCGGTTTGCTGAAAAAGCAATGGAGTCGCCCGCCAAATCCGCTTTCGGATTTTTCCCGCTAACCAAGGGCCTTCGTGCCCTATCTGAATATGGACCTTCTTGAACGTACGTGGGAAGCAACTGGTCAACTCGTTAATGGTGTGATGCGCGGTTTCGAGCGCGGCATTACGGCTATGTTTGGTTCTTCGAATGCGCGGCAGATCAAGCGCATGCAGGCCAAGGTCGAAGCCATTAACGGACTGGAGTCTCGTTACCAGGACATGTCGAATGAGGAGCTGCGCCAACAGACCGTCAAATTTCGCGAGCGGTTAGCCGCCGGCGAGACATTGGACGACTTACTTGTCGAAGCATTCGCCGTATGCCGTGAGGCAGGCCGACGATTTCTAGGAATGCGGCACTACGATGTGCAAATGATCGGCGGCATGGTGCTGCACAGCGGGGCGATTGCCGAAATGGTCACCGGCGAAGGCAAGACGCTGGTAGCAACGCTACCGGCTTATTTGAACGCCTTGGAAGGTAAAGGCGTGCACGTCGTGACAGTGAATGACTACTTGGCTCGCCGCGATATGGAATGGATGGGCCCACTTTATCTAGGCTTGGGTCTGACGGTTGGAGCCATCCAAAGTGACATGGAGGTCCTGGATCGCCAGCTGGCCTACGATTGCAACATTACATACGGGACCAATAACGAATTTGGCTTCGACTACCTGCGCGATAATATGCGACCCGCCGCCCGTGGCGATGATCGGTTTCCCAAGCACTTTCAACAATCCCAGCCGGAATTGCCTTTCGCGATCATTGATGAAGTCGACAACATCTTGATCGATGAGGCCCGAACGCCACTCATCATTTCCGGACCGGCACACGAAAACGTGCGAAAGTACGCTGAAGCGGACCGCATCGCTCGCCAACTACAGCGCGACATCCATTTTATTGTCAACGAGAAAGATCACACCGCTCATCTCACCGACGATGGCATTCGCCAAGCGGAAAAATTAGCGGGCGTCGAGAGTTTTTACACGGCCGGTAATATGGATTGGCCGCATTTGATCGACAACTCGCTGAAAGCCCACTTCCTCTACAAACGCGACGTGAACTACGTAGTTAAAGAGGGACGCGTCGTGATCGTGGACGAATTCACGGGTCGGTTGATGGAAGGTCGGCAATGGAGCGACGGCCTTCACCAATCAGTCGAGGCCAAAGAAGGAGTTCGCATCAAAGAGGAAACACAGACGCTTGCCACAATTACGCTGCAAAACTTCTTCAAACTGTATCGCAAGTTATGTGGGATGACCGGTACCGCCATGACCGAGGCGGCAGAATTTTGGAAAATCTACAAACTGGATGTTGTCGCGATTCCCACTAACAAGCACCTTAAACGAGACGAACATCCAGACGTCATTTATCGAACCGAGCAAGAGAAGTTTATCGCTGTGGCAGACGAAATCGAACGGTTCCATCGATGGGATGTATTGGTGCTAAAGGACGAAGAATGGTGGGGGGAGATCAAGAAAGAAACGGACGACGCCATCGACTTTGTGCCACGCGATGGAGGCAAGCGAGAGTCAGTCCCGAAAGCGAAGATTGTGCGGATTGAACGCAAGGGGCGGCCCACGTTAGTGGGCACCGTCTCGATTGAGAAAAGCGAACGACTATCCGCACTACTGGGACAGCGAGGTGTTCCTCACCAAGTTTTGAATGCCAAGCATCACAAACGCGAAGCGGAGATCGTGGCCCAGGCTGGTCGATTGGCGAGCGTCACTATTGCCACGAACATGGCCGGACGCGGTACCGATATTGTCTTGGGCGGCAATCCGGAAACGATGACTTGGGCCCGTTTACAAGACAAGTACCCAACTCGCCTGGATGTGCCACGCGAGGAATGGGATGCGCTTGTTAAAGAAATCGAAGATCAGGAAAAGATGGTTGAAGATGGCAACTATGTAAAACAGCTGGGCGGGCTGCATGTCATCGGTACCGAACGGCACGAAGCGCGACGCATCGACCTGCAACTACGCGGCCGATGCGGCCGCCAAGGAGACCCGGGTAGCAGCCGATTTTTTCTATCACTCGAAGATGACTTGATGCGGATCTTCGCCGGGCCATGGGTGAAAACCATCCTCGATAGCCTGGGTATGCAGGAAGGTGAGCGGATCGAAAGCCGAATGGTAACTCGACGCATCGAAGCGGCTCAAAAGAAGGTCGAGGAGCGACACTTCGAAAGCCGCAAAAACCTGCTTGAGTACGACGAAGTCATGGATGAACAACGGAAACGTGTTTATCAATACCGACAAAAGATCATAAATGGCGCCAGTTGTCGCGACGAAATCATCAAAATGATTCGTCAGCAAGTGGAAAGCCAACTCTCGATCTTTTTGAATAAAGACTATGGGGTTGAGAGTTTTACGCGATGGGCTGGTGAACAATTAACCGCGCAGTTCGAATCGCGTGACTTCCGCGGGATGGATTTCGAAAACGCTGAGCGCTATGCCAAAGATGAAGCCACGCGGATGGCGGAAACGCACGTGGTCGATGCCATTGAAGAAAACATACCCCAATCCGAAGAAGAGGTAGAGTGGAACTGGGAAGCTCTGGCCAAGTTCGTTAACACCCGCTGGAAACTGAGCTTGAGAGATCGCGATCTTAAGCAGATCGGCCGGGACAATTTGGCAGAAGAGTTAATCGAGCTAGCCCGGCAGGCGATTCACGACACCGATTTGTCGAGCGGGGCGGACTTATTGGCCCCTGATTATTCGCGTCGCACGGTAAGTGGCTGGTTGAAATACAAATTCGGAGTCGATTTGCACCTCGAGGAAATGGACGCTTTGGAAACGGATGCGATCAAGAAACTTGCGGTCGAACGAGCTGAACAGGCCTACGATCGCAAAGAGGCGGAATGCCCAGTCGTCGTCGGGATCTGCCGATTCACTCAAGGAAAAGGCCAGCAATCGCAGTTGGACCGAGAAGCCTTGCTGAATTGGGCGCGCGAACGATTTCAGTCCGAAATTGCAGCGGATGATGTCAAGGAAAAACAAAGAGATGAGCTGCGGCAACTACTTTTCCAATACAGCAAGGAAAGCCAGCAGCGCGCATCTCAGACCATGCGAGAAGCGTGCGACCGTATCGGAAGTGCTTTCGGCTCGGCGCCGCCCGGACAACCCCTGGGCACGGTCGCTGGCGTCAATGGCGCTGTTGGCTCGCTCGCCGATTGGCTGCGAGTTAAGTTGCATTACTCGCTGGACACAGAGGAATTAGAGCAGCTCGATCGCGACCAACTAACGCAAAAAGTAGTCAGTGCTGTCGAGGATCGCTTCCATCCTGAAATGCGGCGGATGGAGCGACAGCTCATGTTGGAAATCGTGGACCATGCCTGGAAAGACCATTTGTTGGCAATGGACTACTTGCGAAGCTCAATCGGACTCGCAGGCTACGCCCAACTCGATCCCAAGGTGGAATATAAACGCGAAGGCATGCGAATGTTCGACCAGATGTGGGAAACCATTGGCGAACGCACAACCGACTACGTTTTTCGTATCGAGCAATTGGACGATAGCTTCGTCAATTCGACGTTTGTCGAAACGTCGGCTCGCCATGATTCGGCTCAAAGTATCTCGGATATGTCTCGCGAAAACCTCGATGCCGCCAACGCGAGTCAGGGTGAGGTGACCGTAGAAACGATCCGTCATCGTGGCGAGCGGGTGGGACGAAACGACCCCTGCCCATGCAGTAGCGGCAAGAAGTATAAGCACTGCTGCATGCGAAAAAGTGGAACCGCCTGACGCCTGTTTAGGGAAAGGAATCCCGTGGCGTATCTTCTCAACATCATTTACTTAGCGCTCCTGGCGCTCTTTACACCGTGGTTCGTTTATTCCTCGATTCGCCACGGAAAGTACCGCGAGGGATTCAGCCAGAAGTTTTTGGGACGGGTCCCTGTTCGATCTGGTCGACGACCTTGTATTTGGTTCCACGGAGTAAGCGTAGGTGAAATCAATCTTCTGAATCGACTAATCCAGCGCATCGAAAACCAATGGCCCAACGTCGAGTGCGTTGTTTCTACGACAACCAAGGCGGGTTACGACTTGGCAATGAGACTCTATGCCCCGCGGACCGTCTTTTACTGCCCGGCCGATTTTAGTTGGGCAGTGAAGAACGCGCTGGGGCGATTGCGGCCGAGTCTGTTGGTGTTAGTGGAACTAGAATTGTGGCCGAATTTGATCGCCGCCGCGAAAAGCCAAGGGGTTAGGACGGCCATCATAAACGGCCGCCTCAGCCAACGCAGTAGCCGTGGTTACGCTCGGATACGCCCAGTCGTGTCGCACATTTTGCGAAACGTGGACTTAATCGCGGTTCAAAACGACGAATATCGCGCCCGTTTCCAAACGCTAGGCGCAGACCCCAACACCACCGTTGTTACCGGGTCGATCAAGTTTGATGGCGCCGAAACCGACCGCCAAAACGCGGCAACTTGCCGGTTGGTCGGCCTGTGGGGAACCCGACCCGACGACGTCGTCTTTCTGGCGGGAAGTACACAAGATCCCGAAGAGAGCATGGCCTTGGAGTGCTTCAAGCTACTAAAACCTTCGCATCCGAAGTTAAAGCTCATCATTGTGCCTCGGCACCCGCAACGATTTGATGAAGTCGCGAACCTACTGGCCCGTTCTGGAATTGCTTGGCAACGCCGAAGTGAGCTGGATGCTGGTACGGTCGGAACTCCCGCTCCCGCTTCGGTGTTGCTGGTCGACACAGTCGGTGAACTTAGTGCTTGGTGGGGAACCGCGCAGATCGGTCTCGTAGGGGGCAGCTTCGGTGCACGTGGCGGTCAAAGCATGATCGAGCCGGCGGCGTATGGAGTGGCTGTGTCATTCGGGCCGAACACTCGCAATTTTCGCGAGATTGTCGAGCTGCTGTTGGTTCGGAATGCGGCGCACGTCGTTCACTCCGGAGACGACCTGACCGCATTTGTGCGAAGTTGTCTGGAGTCTCCTGCGTTTGCTATAGCACTCGGCCGCCGCAGCCAACAGCTCGTCGTTGAGCAAAGGGGTGCGATCGAGCGAACGATGAAGCTGTTGCTGCCCCTGTTGCCGCCCCAATCCGAATTAGCCGTAGCGGCAGCCGAGGCTGCTTAAATATTTGGGTGCTGCTGCTCGGAACGAAGACGGGCTTGGCGGTACGAGACAAGCTCAGCGTCGTTCCGAGCAGTGCGAAGAACCAGACGTGAGAGTCCGGCAATAGACCGGTTCGACAACAGGCCGTTCCCGGGTCAACACTGTTGGAAACGCAATTGTGCTTTTCCCCACCCCCAAACACGTCGCGTTTCAAACAGTGGGCACACTGAACTGTTCAGAAGAGCTTTCTCTGTATGTGGACGCACTCCACACCTTCGTGTCGTGGGTTATTGACATAGGTGCTGACTGGTTCCGCTAGCATCGAAATGTGGTCCGCTGGGCGCAGCAATTCTTGAAGCAAGTTAGCATCCGTCGTCGATGAATCGAGCCACACATCATAGTCCGCTGGTCCTAAGATCACTGGCATTCGATCATGAATGGGTAGCGTTGCTTGATTGGCATTGGTAGTGATGATCGTGCAGGATTCCAGGGTCGCGCCGTCGTTTGCTTTCCAAATCTCCCATAGCCCAGCAAAGGCAAATGGTTCGTCGTTCGCTCGATGGAATAAGTAAGGTTGCTTACGTCCGTCGACGGCCTGCCACTCGTAGTAACCGTCGGCGGGAATCAAGCATCGCCGTCGTTTGAAGGCTGCTCGAAACGACGGCTTGGTCGCAACGGTGTCGGATCGAGCATTGATCATGCGATGACCGACTGCCGGTCCATCGGCCCACGAAGGGATCAGCCCCCACTGTCGAAAGACCAGTTGCCGGTTCCGTTCGGTCGATAGTCCAATCGTCGCGACCAGCTGAGTTGGCGCGATATTGTATCGCTGGGTTAGGGGGGGCGGAGCGTCCAATCGAAACCGCTCGACAAGTAACCCAGAGGGCGTTCTCAACGTAAAACGGCCACACATAGATGCAGCTCTTCAAAAGTGGCCCGCCCGGTCCCGGCGGGTAAGGGGCTGCTTGAATCTATCAGGAAAAGAGAACCTAGGGAGCCCCGCCGGCCACACGAGGCTATTGAAAAGATCCTTTTTAAAACGGCGATTGACACACCCGGAATCTTGTCCGCTGTTTGGCGGATCTTGGCACTACTACTCTTCGAACGAAGTTGACCGGACTGACTTCTATATCCTCGAGCACTGTAACTGGTGTTCTAGTAACTCCTTGTGATCATCCATACGGTTCCTGGACGAAGTTGTTATCGACGCTTGGCGACGTTGCTAGATAGCTTCAAACGATCGGACACTTTTCTTTCTTGGGGCTCGCGTAAAAATTGCCTCGACTCTCGGTTCAAATACAGAGGGGCTCCCTCAGAAAGGATTTGAGATGCTGGTTCTGTCGAGAAAACGAAATGAGCAAGTGATCATCGCTGGTAACGTCGTGGTCACTATTGTGGAAATTCGCGGTGACAAGGTACGACTAGGTATTGAAGCTCCCGCTGATGTAACTGTCCACCGAAAAGAAGTCTTCGATGCAATTCGACGTGAGGCTGCCAACAGCTCGGTCAGTCCGTTAAAGACCGTTGATCAATAACTCAGTAGTCTTTGCATTTATCACGATTAAGAATAGGCTTTCAGGTAAATCCTGGGAGCCTGTTTTTTTTGATCTTCGGGAGCCCTTTATGCTGCCCAGACGTGTCAGACAACTGTTTGTATTAGCCACCGGATGGGAGATGGAAAATCCGGGCGATTGGCAGCTGCATACTCAGCTGCATACTCAGACAGGCAATGATCCCTTTATTCAGGTTGCGGCGCGCATTTCCAGCGATGTTTCTGTTGTGACAATGATCGCTGGGAGAGATTGCTGCACGAATGCGGTGAGTTGGTACCGTTGTGTTATGCACTGTATTCGGGCCGAAGGCCCAGCAGATCTGCTGGGC
>JANNPR010000036.1:0-1357 GCA_031400345.1 Planctomycetota bacterium
GTGGGGGGGGGGGTGGCGGACGAACAACAACACCCCAACCACCACAGAGAAAAGGGGAGTAACGGGCGGGATGATACTCCGTATTTACACGTTTCTTTGTTTACTGCAGTAAATGTTTGTTGGTTAATAATGATCGACAAAATAGCCTCCCCACTAAAACCTAATACCTAACACCTAACCTTAATTTCCGACGCTTCCGACGATGGAGTAGATGGGGACGATAATCGCGAACGCGATTGTGCCCACAAGTCCACCGATGAAGAGCAGGAGTTCTGCGGGCTGGCAGGTCGCATGGGATTGAATCCTTACGATCCAAACGAGATGACTGAATCCCTCACTCAATTTCTGGAACAGACTTTCACGGATCCGGACCTTCCGTTGGTACGCGACCTCACCGAAATCGCAAGGCCCGATTCCATCGCTCCCCAATGGTCCTGGGTGAATTCTGCGGGAAGCTGTATTCGATTCTTAAGCGACCGGCGGGAGTCATTGTCGCAGCTCCCGAAACACGGGAATACGCCAGCGCAGTATGGATACAGACTTGCAGAGATGGTTCGCGAAAAAGCCACAATGCCCGCAGACGTTCCGGTCGATTCTGTGGAAGCACTTGGCACAGCCGTGCTGAACAAGACCTTCCGCTCAGTAGAACGAAATCATGTCCCTGGATCCGGATTACAGGCAATTGTTGGTCACACAGCAGATGCGTTCATTGCCGCAGGCCCACTTCCAGCGCGACCGGATAATCGCCGATTCCGGCTGGCCCGCGGGCTTTATCACGCTGTCGCCGCGAACGATTGTCCGCGTCGGCTCGTGACAGGAGCGTTTTCCTGGGACCAAAAGGCCTCGCGGGCGTTTGCCGCCGAACTGTTGGCACCACAACAGGCACTTGCAGCGCGCGTCTCGAATCGCGAAGTGGACTCGCAGATCATTCAGGAACTCAGCACACAGTACGTCGCAAGTACGATGGTGATCGAGCAACAACTCAAGAATGCCGGTGTTGCCGTCTCACCGGAATAGTGAACCGACGAGCGGACTCGTGTGGTGGCAAATTGGCGGCGAGTGGCTAAAAACAATACCTCAGCCGACGCCTCGCGATGTCTATTGTCAGAGCATCAGAAACAACCGAGTTTTCGCGATCGTAGTCATTTCAGCTCCTGCACGTTCTCATGCCACGCATATGTGTTTGCCTTTGTGGCAGCGTAATTGGCGTCGAGTGTCGGGCCGAGGAGAAGCAGGGCGGTGATGCGGCGGATGACATCGCGGAAATAGGAGACTTCGTCGACGGTGAGCAGACGTCCGAGAAGGGTTTGCTCGCGGTAGCTCAGCCACTTCTTGAGGACTTGGTAGCCACCGAGTG
>JANNPR010000039.1:0-3721 GCA_031400345.1 Planctomycetota bacterium
GGTCGCTTCATCGGCCTGGATGTTCGATGAGCCGGGGGTCGGCGTGCTGGACGGTGTGGAGGCCATGCCCTCCGGGCGAGGGCCCATTCGGCGGCGAGCCAGTGCTGGAACGGTCAACATTTTTGGCTTAGCTGACTACCACTCTAGGTTCGTGCGAATCGGCCCGGACCCGATGGGTGGCGTTTTTGTTTCGCAGGTCGTTTGGAGGACGCACTAAAACCGCGACTAGGTGCGCGTTGTTGGCCTCCGGACTGTGAACGAGCACCGTGTGCGGGATATTGATCCTTGCTCTTGTGCGCGGAGCCATGATGTGCAGAACCCGATTGCGCCGGAGACTTGTGGGCTGCAGGCGTGTGCATGGGAGTCTTTCGCACCGGAGCGGGAAGATCGTGAGGCAGCTTCGCAACCGCGATGGACTGTCGAATCAAGCGCTCGATGTCTCGAAGCTGCGCCCGCTCTTCTGAGGTGCAAAACGAGATAGCGATGCCCTCCGCTCCCGCTCTAGCCGTTCGCCCAATTCGGTGAACGTAGATTTCTGGGGTATTGGGCAAGTCATAGTTGACCACGTGAGAAATCGCGTCGACGTCTAAGCCCCGGGCAGCAATGTCCGTAGCGACTAGTACCAATGGGCGATCCGATTTGAACTGTTCCAACGCTCGCTGCCTTGCTGACTGGCTTTTGTCGCCGTGAATAGAATCGGCGGGGATACCCGAGTTATTCAAATAGCGGGTAGCTCGATCCGCACCGCGCTTGGTGCGCGTGAACACCAGTGTGCGGACGTGTGCGCTGTCTCGCAAAACGTGAGCCAATAGGTTGGGCTTGCTATCGGGCTCGATGTGGTACACCACCTGGCTAATTCGGTCGGCCGGGGTGGCGACCGGCGCCACTTGAATGTGAATTGGCTCGCGCAGCCACTCCATCGCCAGCTTGCGAATCTCGGACGGCATCGTTGCCGAAAACATCAGAGTCTGGCGTTTGCGCGGTACCTGTGAAACGATCCGACGCAACGGATGGATGAATCCCAGATCGAGCATTTGGTCCGATTCGTCCAGGATCAAGATTTCCACATGAGATAAGTCCACGTAGCCCTGTGCCATTAAATCCAGCAGGCGACCGGGTGTTGCCACCAGGATGTCTAGTCCGGATCGCAAGGCGCGAACTTGCGAATGTTGTCCCACTCCCCCGTAAATCACGTCATGGCGCATCCCAGCAAACCGGCCGTAGGCGGCAAAGCTGTCGCAAATCTGCGCAGCGAGCTCACGCGTCGGCGATAAAACCAATGCCCGGATTTTGCGGTTACCGTTGACCTGCGGTCGCGCTCCTGCAACAGGAGGCTGAGCTCTCGAAAGGGCGAGCCTTTCCAATGTTGGCAAGGCGAACGCGGCCGTTTTGCCAGTTCCCGTCTGTGCACAACCCATCAGGTCTTGGCCTTTGAGGATCGGCGGAATGGCTTGAATTTGGATTGGCGTGGCAGTGCTGTATCCCTCGGATCGCACCGCACGAAGCGTTATTTCAGTCAGACCTAGCTCTTCGAACTTCATCAAATCTTCTCTCTCTCGTACATCAATTTTTGAAAACTGGCGTGTGGCTTCAGCCAACGCTTGGGGCATGTTGCCCTAACGAATATCAAGTTGGACTGGGAGGGTACGTTAAAAACGCTTCCCCCTCATTTCGTTTTAAGAATCAACCGCTAATCTCTCTTCCATTAGATCGCGCCGACGCGATTTCCGTTCGGAATGCTGCCAGGATCACAAAACGATCCCGCAGAGTCTCCATTGGAATCGCATCATACGGACGGCAATTAAAAACTGCTCGGTTTGCCGTAGGAGCAAGAGAATCAATCGCGGTCGAACGCAAGAAACCCGGGTTTAGATGTCGCCAATCGACATACACTTGTCCCCAGGTGGCCGCGAATCTCGAAGCAGAATGAACGCGACACACTATCGTTCGTGTCGGTCTCGCACCTTAGTCGTCGCTTAAGGTTACTCTAAATGGCGTTCCCGTCAAGCCCAAGACGCGTCGACTAAACCTGCTTTGACACACACCGGGACGGATTGTCGGATAGGATTTACCAAGCGACAGTTGGAAACCGGAATAATTGCGCGTTACATCCGGATTGATCGTTGAAATCCGCGTTACTCGGGGTTATCGATCAGCTCTTGTAATCGTTCCGTCAAGGGCGACGGCAGCCGCGAGAGCCACGCAGAACCGATAAGGCCGATATCGAGCATGTCGCGAAGATGCACACGATCTTTGTCACGAAATGCAACTAGCTTCATCCTCATCAAGCCTTCGAGCGACACAATTTTGAATGGCCCGGCGTTCTCCGACTCGGAAACGTCCGGAGCTGGGATCGCATCTCGTTCTTTGACCTTTTCGCCGCTGAAGATCAGGTGGACGGCGTCGCGAGGATTCGAGTCCGGGCCGTCCAAAAAGAACGACACGCCAAAGGACGCGCCATACACGAAGCCCGCATGGCTCATGACGTCAATCGCTCGCGGTAGATCGGTGCGGCGAATCAGCACATCGACGTCCTGGGTAAAGCGCACGGCGGCTTTGTCGATTCGACCCACCCATTCGGCCACCGCATTTCCGCCGACGACGGCGTACGGCACTTGTCCCGCCTCCAAGGCAGCCGTGGAACGTAACAGCCTTTCGCGAACTTCTTGAATCGCCATCGCCACACGCTCCCAACCAGAAATTGAACTAGCCATCAGCGGCACCTCTTTGGTCACTAAAGACCTCGGAAGTTGTTTTCGACGTGCTGGTCATGTTAGTCGCTCTTGCTGTTTGTTGGTGGTGAGCCGGAACGGCCGCCGGGGTGATACCTAACATCCGCAACCGGACAGCCTATCGTACTTCCTCCGCCTGCCAGACGAAAACCGGCAATCAACAATTCTCAACTTCTTACCCGTGGTGGCCGACATTCCGCAACGACCGATAAAACACACACCACCCCGTGCCAGAAGCGAGCGTCATCCACACTCGCTATTTGCGCCTGCGGATGGCGTACCCTTTTCATGCCCGGGCTCGTCATGTCGAAGCTGGCTTGCGTGTCGGTCGCTTCCGCCTGGCACGGGCGCCGGCAGCGGCCGGACGTCGCGCAACCATCAGGGGCCACCCCACTTTTTTAATCTTTTTTCTCATTCGGCCATTTTTCTTGATGGCAAGAAGCCTCGGCCGGTGCTTTATCTAGTGGGAATTTCATCCATTAGGAGATGTACCATGGCTCGAGCTCCCCGAAGTGAAACTTTTGATGAGGACGAAACGGGCATCTTTCACGTGGTGAACCGCTGCGTCCGACGCTGCTTTCTCTGCGGCGTGGACCACTACAGCGGACGTTCCTTCGACCATCGCCGCGAATGGGTGCGACAACGTTTGGTCTTTCTGGCCTCGATATATGCCATCGATTTCCTGAACTATGCGATCCTTGGAAATCACCTCCATGTGCTGGTCCGTAATCGACCGCAAATCCGAGACCTTTGGTCCGACGAGGAAGTCGTAAGGAGATGGTGGAGGCTATTTCCTAGACGACGAGACGAAAATGGCGAGCCGGCGGAACTTACCGCCGAAGAATTGCAGGCCCGTCTCAGTGATCCCGAAAAAGTCAACCGCCGCCCTGCGTGTAGGTGGAACGCACGGTGTGACCGGGGGCTTTCGGGGCGACCATCCAGACGTCGAGGTCGGCGCGCGGCACGACTTGGCCGTAGTGGACGTTGAA
>JANNPR010000044.1:0-3239 GCA_031400345.1 Planctomycetota bacterium
TGCCGTGGAAAACATCTGCACGATGCACGACCTGCATGCCACGATTCTGCATCTGCTCGGCATGGATCACGAGCGGCTCACATTTCGCTTCAGCGGACGAGACTTCCGTTTAACAGATGTCCACGGTCGCGTCGTGGGGGAGATTCTTGCGTAGCGAGTCCGTTGTAGTAGGCACACTCCGTGTGCCGTGATGATCTGATTACACTTCCCTATTCGTGCCGCTGAAAACTTCACACTGCTAGGAACGATGGAAGCCTGTCTCGTGGCGCGATTCCCGTCTCGTTCCAAGCAGTGGCACATCAAACTTGCCTATCTGAACGCCGTTTGCATTTAAGTGTGGCCTTGCGTATCGACAAATACCGATGCTTGTCGCTACAGTGCAATCATGAGCAATGCTGAGAGAACTACGCAATCGATGATCCAAGTCATGAAGTCACCCGACCAATCCATTTCGCGTCGAGAAATACTCCGGGCTGGTATGGCCGGGTTTGGAGTGCTGTCGCTTCCTGGATTGCTACGACTTAGAACTGAGGCTGCCGCCAAAGAATCGGGCGCGAGGACGGCCGTGATTATTGTTTGGCTGCGTGGCGGTTGCAGCCATCTAGATACTTATGATCCGAAACCCGGAGCGGCGGTTGAGTATCGTGGTCCTTTCAACCTCATCGATACGAAGACACCCGGGCTAAAATTTTCCGAGCTGATTCCGAGGCAAGCCAATATCTCCGACAAATTTAACTTGCTGCGGTCGATGGCTCACACAGGCGGCGGTCATCCGGCCGGTTCGCTGCAACTGCTGTGCGGTGATCCCGACGCTCAAGACAAACTGAAACCCATTTATCCCGATATCATGTCGGTGACGAACTACTTGCGGTCAGGAAGGCGCAGCGAATTGCCGAACTACGTTGGTGTCAACCCGATCACAAATTACGATAACTTTACGATTGCCGGGCCGGCCTATCTTGGGCCAGCGTATGAGCCTTTTTCTGTGCGAGGGGATCCCAGCGCTCCGGATTTCGCCGTTCCCAATATTGGACTTTCGGATCCCCAACAGGCGGATCGGCTTCGTGCTCGAGTTCGCCTGCGTCAGTCGTTCGACGATTTTCGCCGAGGCCTGGATCAAGCTGACGTCATGGATGCGATGGACGACTACGAGGCTCAGGCCTTCAACTTACTAACGAGCCCTCAAGCAGCCGTAGCTTTCGATTTGAAAAAGGAAAACCCTGCGACTCGGCAGAAATACGGTATGAACCAATGGGGCCAGCAGTGCTTAATGGCACGCCGGCTAGTCGAGGCGGGAGTCGATATCGTCACCACCACGTTCGATGGCTCGCTGTGCGGTCGAGTCGGCAATTGGGACGATCACGCGGTCAACCACCATGTGTTCAACGCCTTATCGTTTCGCGCACCGTACTTTGATCAAGCGGTTTCGGCATTGATCGAAGATATCTACGAGCGAGGACTGGATCGACGTGTCTTAGTGGTGGTCACGGGTGAATTCGGGCGCACTCCACGTATCTCTCAAGTGGCAAGCAGCGGTGGCGGCGTCGCGAGTGCTGCGGCTGGAACAGTCCAGCCAGGGCGCGATCACTGGCCCCAAGCGAACTCCATGATCTGGGCGGGTGGCGGCATGCGCACAGGACAAGTCATCGGTGCCACCGACCGGCACGGAGAAAACGTCGTGGAGCGGCGCGTCGGCCCTCAGGATTTCCTGGCCACGATCTATCAACATCTGGGGATCGACTACGAACGTGTGACGATTCCAGATCTCGCTGGTCGTCCAACTCCAATCGTGACGAACGGTCGAGCGATTCCAGAGCTGGCTGCATCGTAGTCATTTGTCACTGGTCACTGGTCACTGGTCACTGGTCACTGGTGTCGGTCGCCAGTTGCAAGTAACGCCGTCGCTCCGCCCGTGGGGCTTGCTGCATGGCTCTGAGCGGCTACTGCACTACTCTTGAAGTCTGGATTCTTAAGGGCGTGTGACCAGACGCCTGTTCCTTAAACTTCTATGCTCCAACCCGGATGGGCAAGCAGAACGTCCTCTCTGTGCCTGTTTCGTGTTTTCGCCTGTCGTGCTTTCGTGATTCGTATTGGATCTTGCTCCGCGTTCGCCAGATGCGCTCACTTCTTAACCGCAAGTTTTTCCTCGGCATTCGTTCCTGATTTTCACTGCCTACGGATAATTGGTGGGCCGTCGCTCGCTGCGCGAGCTTGTCCCACCCTACGGCTACGGCTTGTCACGCTCTACGGCCGCGAGTCTTAATTGTGGTACCGTCTGTCGATGATCGCCACACACATAATAGCTTTTGCCCCCATCGGCCACGGTCCGAACCAGGATGGTTTTCCAGGGACGGTAATAGTATTGCGGATTGGATTTGGGTGCTTCACCTTGAAAGTCACCTTCGATCGGAATCAGGTCAAAGGCTGCTGTTGTGAATCGAGCAATTTGACGACCTTCCTGATGAGCCACGTTTCGAGCCATCGAAAGGGCCTTCAGATACACCTCAGGCCCCATCACGGCGGAACCGAAACATAAGAACGCTCCTCCTTCTAAACGATTGACCGTATCGCAGACGGTCAAAAAGTCACGATAACTAGCGATCCCAAATGCCGCAGGGTCGAAGTTCGGATGCTCGTGAATAATGTCGTAACCGATGCCGATGTGTACGGTAACTGGTACGTTTAGACGCACGCCGGCTGCGAGAATACTGGTGTCTTTGAAGGGGAACTCGCCATCGAGAATGGCTCGGCCGAGCGACTCGCCCAATCCCATACCAGCTGCCGCGCCCTCGCGAACGACGTCATTCATCTCACCCGTTTCGTGCCACAAGCCGAACTCGCCGGTTCGTATGTAACGGGCCACACTTTCACACGTGGCACCGATCCGAGCTAACTCGTAGTCGTGTATCGGTCCAGCACCGTTCATTCCAACATGGGTGACTAGTCCGCGTTCCATGAGGTCAATCAGCTGCCGCTGTACTCCCGCCCGAATGACATGCGCTCCCATCAGCAACAAGATCGCAGCCTTTTTCTGGCGGGCCTCGACGAGTCGCATTCCGATCTCTGACAAGTCACGCATCGCCGCCGCTGGTAATTGGGTTGGTTCATCGTCCAACTCCAGCAGGCTGGTACGGTGCAGATCGTGTGTCCGCTGTTCCAGCGGCTTAATGATCAGCTTGCTGCGATCGAATTGCGGAAACATTGGCATTTGTCAGTTGTCAGTTGTCAGTTGTCAGTTG
>JANNPR010000089.1:0-2719 GCA_031400345.1 Planctomycetota bacterium
CTTGTTGCTCGGCCGAGGATGGGATTGTTTGACGTATACCCAGTGCGGCGCTCGCGGCTGACGCCGCGATCTTGCACTGGGCTGGATGATCTGCTGGGGCTTCGCCCCGAATACAGGAACGTCCATCCTGCTTACAAGCACCACGCTGTCGCAATTCTGTCGAGGAACAAAAATAGGATAGATGCAATTTCTATTGACATGACCAAACTGCGCAGGAGTGCCCATCCTACGAGTTCTTAACACCGAACTTGACCAGCAGAAGTGCATGCACCATGCACTACTATTAACGCGGTCACCCAAAAGGTGTGCCACCGCAAGATTCTGCGGGCAGGCTACGAGCTCGTTTTAGGCTTTTTTCGAAACTAGCATTACTAATTTGTGGCTTGCCATTTTGCGGAATTGTGGAGGATGATCGGTCGCCGCTAGCGACCGGGCTCGCCTGATTGCCATTGTCTTCCAGATCGCCGAGCTGTGTGCGGTGGCTCGCTAGCGGGTTTGAGGTTTGTAGTTGCGCACAACCGGTCGAGCTCGCTGCCAATAAGCAAACCAAGCCTGAACAAACAGCAAACCGCAATAGAAGGAAACGCATGGTACTTGCTCGCGGGATAAGGGAGTTGTCGCCCTATTTTCGGCACAACCCGCGATAGAACTTCAATGAAACCGTCTCGTCGAAAGCGGTTTTTAGTGCGTAGTGGTATAAACAACAAATGAACTTGCGTTCGGGCAAGAATCAAACCACGAAAGACACAAAACAGACGAAAGAAGAGGCTGGAAAATTGCGTGGTGGACGTCATCTCCGAGGAATCGTGTCTCGCAAGCTCGAATAGGAGCGGATCGTGAACGAGTATTTTTTTTTCGTCAGCTTCGAGTTTTTCGTGGTTCAACTCACGTACATGGAATTGCCGGCGAGCGATCCTAATTAGCCAGCATAAATGCCATTAGGTCGCGCAGCTCCTCGACGGTTTTCACCAACCCGACCGGCATCGGCGAGACGTCGAGAAACTTGCGATTCTCCACTTCACTCGTGGGCACTGTCACTCGTGTGGCGTCGAGTAATATGAGTTCGAGATTGTCCGCCGTCTCACTCACCACCAGGCCAGTGATCGAGCGACCCGATTTTGTTTCGATCAGCGAGGCTTTGAACACTGGCGAGACTTGCTTGCTGGGCAATAACACGGATTCGACCAGGTAATTGGCAGTAAATCGCTTTGCCGCATCTGCCAGGCTGGGGCCAGCATTAACCGAGTCGTCATGGGCAATTGGGTGACACTTAGCACAACCGAGTCCCTTGTCACTAAAAAGCTTTCGACCACGCTCTGCATTTCCCTTGGTTCCTGCTGTCGCCCAGTCGAATGTAAGAAAAGATGGGTCAAGGGGAGCTTGAACTAGTTCGGTCGACGACCGGAGTCGCTCGGCTAGAGTATTTCCCGACAGCTTTTCGGGTAAGGAATGGACGACTCGCCCCAACGTGCGATAGGCGAGGTAACACCCTGTTTCGCCCGTAACGTTCTGTACTCGCAGCAGGAGATCATTACTGCCAGGTTGCAGTTCGACCAAGATCGGGTCTTGAAACGGCAGTGCACCGCGAGTGACGACATTTTCCCAAACCGTCTTGCCATTCACCCATACCTTCACGCCATCGTCTGAGCCAACCAATAGCCGCATGGTTTGTTTTGAACTGCTTTCCAACCGCGTAAATGCATAGCTGGAAGCCTGCTCGCAGTTGCCAAGTAGTTTCCTGATATTGAAATGCGCACCGTCCGGCTTCAATGTCTGCCAGGTTAGCTTCTTACCTTCAGTTTCAAATTCGGCCGCCGGATCAATCGGGCCAATTTCCGGTTGATGGCGGACCGAAAATGGTTTGCCTTCGTCTGCAAATGGACCAACGACCCAAAGCTGATTGATCGCCGAGTTCGGGGCGACGGCAAGTCGAGCTTGCAAACTAGCAACTCGCACTTTGGAAATGGTGGGCTCCGTTCGCGAATCATTGAGCAGCGACAGAAAAAACGCTGCCTGCAATCGGACCCGTTCCGACTGGTCGGTGAGACGTGATTGAAGCAGTGCGAATAGCTGTTCCTGTTCTGCGTCATGTTTTCCCGCCTTCCAGTGTTCGGCGATTGAATACGTTCCAACTCGCCCCAGCATACGCAGGTCAATCTTTTTTGTTGAGTCGGCAAACTGAATCAGGTTTGCATCTTCATTTCGCCAAGCAACCAACGGCAAGTCCGATGCTATTGATTCGTGGACTGGCGGTAGGGTAAGCCGGAACCCAGCGGCCAAGACGCCCATCAGTCGTAATCGATCGTCAACCTCTTGAGACATGGAAAGCAATCGGCCAATCGACGCGCGATCGGCGAGAAACAGGGCAGTGGCCTGGCGGATATACGTGTCCTCGCTTAGCGCGGGTCTCGACATTACGCTTTCCGGCACTCGTGTATCGACTTGCGACAGCGCGATGACAGCCGCATGTTGAACCTGAAGATCCTCGTCTGACAGAGCCTTATTCGTGGCCTCAGCCGCCAAACTGTTGTTAGCCATCATCGTCTGATTGCTGCCTAGCACGCGAATGAGCTGGCGACGCAAATTGGCTGGCAATGGATCGCCCTGCGACAGATACATTTTTGGCAGCTCGGCTCGTGCCCAGTTTGGGTCGTTTGCCACAGCCAGCCACGGCCAGTGATTCGCTGTCAGTTCCAAAGTTTGTTTTTGGTTTGGGTTT
>JANNPR010000125.1:0-2853 GCA_031400345.1 Planctomycetota bacterium
ATGGAGCACATCTTGCGGCACTTGACCCGGCGGAACATGATCCACCATCACATCCAACGTAGATAACGCTCGGCGCGGCTTTCCTTGTGCGCGATAGATTTCTGCAACCGCCAATTGCACCTCGGCAAAATCCGCTCGGTAGGACAACGCTCGGTGATAACTGGCCAACGCTTCGTGGGTATCTCCCTGCTGGCGATACACATCGCCTCTCAATGCCCAAGCGTCGGCGCTCTGTTGATCCAAAGCGACGGCTTTGTCCGCCAGGCGCTCCGCCGCGTCGATCGTGCCAACCGCCAGATACATCCGACCGAGCTGCACGGTCATTTCAGGATCTCCGCCCGACAACCGTACGGCCTCGGCCATTTGCGACACGGCCTCGGCTTGCTGGCCGCGTTGCCATAGAGCGTCGGCGTAGTGTCGGTGAGCTTGTTCGTTCGCCGCGCACTTCTCAATCGCCTGTTTGTAATAGCCTTCCGCTTCCTCCCACCGATTGGCCGTCTCGGCTTCCATGCCACGTAACGCAAGTTGCCGTGAGGCTACCACGGTCTCCGATACAGGTCGTCGCCACGTTCCGGTACAGCCGACGCAGGTGAGGACTGTCAGGAAAAGTATTAACATCGAATTGTTGGGGACGGACAAGCTGGGCATCCCTGCCGACATTCGGTTTCTAAACTACGGGCAATGTTCCGTGTCGCGCCACTAATTCTTCTATCGGCTACAAACCACCGGCCTTGAATGGACAAGCCGAAGAATGGACTTGGGTAAACCGGCGGGAGGGTACCAGAAAGGCGGACCGCCAACAATACAATGGAATGCCTTCCCAATTAACCCAGTTTATTACTTGAGGTGAATTTTGGCCGATCGGTCAGGCATCCAGGCGTAGTGCTTTTCGAACCATCTTCACTCCTTCCGTGAGATTGGTAAGTTTCTGCCGCGCGGCCCAACGGGCCGTTTGGCTTAGGCCACAGTCAGGAGCAAACGACAAACGTTCGGGCGAAGCAAAATCGAGGCATCGCCGCACCCGTTCAGCCACATCTTCAGGTGTTTCAATGTAGTAACTTTTCACGTCGATAATTCCGATCGAAACGTCCCGCCGTTTGACCATTTCGCGAATGCATTCCAGTTCCGCGAACTCTCGGCTGGCCATCTCCAGATGAATCTCGTCCACCTGCATTTCCAGAAATCCAGGGAACATGGGTGCGTAGCGACGAGGCCCCACGGCTCGGCCTTTGTAGTTGCCAAAACATAAATGCGTAGAAAGTCGCAATCTGCCTACGATGGGTTCAACAGTTCGATTGAAGATATCGACTAGGCGGGCAACATTTTCACGATGTGCGTAACAACTCATCGAGGGTTCGTCGACGGTCAACTCGCGACAACCTGCATCGGCCAGGTTGACCAACTCCTCGCGCACCATTGGCAGCAGAGCTTCAGTGAGTGCATAGCGGTCCGGGTAACGCTGGCAGGGGATCAATCTGCCACTCAATGTGAAAGGGCCAGGGACACTGGCTTTGAGTGTCGGACCAGCGGGCGCCAATCGTTGTAGTCGCTTAAATTCATCGACAGCCCCCAAACCGCGAAGAGCGCGCAGTTCGTCAATGACACGATGCTTACCTCGTTGGTCGTGAGCTGGGGGCCCAAAGCGCCGGACTGGCTGCGATTCGACTTCGATTCCTTGCAGATGTCCATAGAACGACAAATTGAAATCCAGGCGAGCCTGTTCGCCGTCCGTGATCACATCTAAACCGGCGGCCACTTGATCTTGGATCGCCACCGTGACAGCGTCCTCTTGTAACTCGCGCAAATCGTCAGCACCAAATCGCTCCAACTGCTGACTGGCCAATTCAAGCCAGCCTGGAAACGGATAGCTACCAATCACGGTGGTACGCAAAGGTCGGGGTTGCATAGCAATGCTCGGGGGGAAAATGCGGAATCGTTACGTGTCCATGCACAACCACTCTGGCAGCCGACAAACATTCCCGCTGCGATCGACGCAAGCCACGATACTTCGACCTTCGGCCAGTAGATCGGCAGCTCGAAATAGCTGATAGTCATGTGCGATACGAACGCCTTTGGCTCGAACTGTGGTCGTACGAAGGCGCAGCAGATCATCATAGAATGCAGGCAAGAAGTACTTGCAGGAGATTTCAGAGACCACTAGCAACGTGCCCTCTTCTTCTAGCTGGCGGTAACTGAAACCGGCCGCTCGCAGCAACTCGACGCGGCCCGCTTCAAAGTAATTCAAGTAGCTGGCATGGTGGACTCGCCCCTGAGCGTCGGTTTCGTAATAACGTACGCGAATTTCGATTTCGTGATGTCTAAGCATGGCGTACGCGTACTCCGTTACTGGCTATTGTACACGCCGAGCAGTAAACTTTGCTTGCGCGCGATCGACTGGAATTCATGGGGAGCACCGGTAATGGACCCGATTCAAAATCCCTTTTCACCGCCAATAAATCAACCTCCTCTGGTTGCTCCAGCAGTTCCCTTACCGATTTATCGTTCCGATCCGCAGTTGGCTGCACAGGTAAGAAATGGCGCTAGCTGGTTCTACTGGATTGCGGGCATGTCGCTGGTGAATTCAGCTCTAATTGCTCTGGGAAGTCAAACAAGCTTCGTCGTTGGCTTGGGGATCACCCAGTTTACGACTGTAACGGCGGTGGAAGCGCCCAACCAGGGCGAACTGACGATTCTTGTCCACATCATTGCTTTCCTGATCACGGCAGCTGCGGCAGGATTCTTCATCGTCATGGGGATATTTGCGACGAAACGACATATCTGGGCATTCATAATTGGTATGTTGGTCTATGCCCTTGACGGAATGTTGCTCCTGTTGCGTCAGGACGTGTTTAG
>JANNPR010000192.1:0-12899 GCA_031400345.1 Planctomycetota bacterium
CAACAAGATCGATGGCGGTGCCGAACGGCTTCTCAAGTTCGCGTTCGGCACGATTCCCGCCGTACTAACCAAACAACAGGGTCAATACCGCAACACGGCGACGGCCCCAATGTCCATCATTGGCGAAGTGCTGGGCCCGAGAGTCGCGTTGCAATATGTCGTCGAACGGATGGAGCATTACCCGCAGCGACTTGAGATTCAATGGGAAAACAGTTGGCAGACGTTTGGATACGAACTGGCTCGGCGACGCGAGGAATCGGCAAACGCGCGGCTTGATATCCGGGAACTGGAACCCCGAGTTCTTAAGTTGGCGATCAAGGAATTGCAGCGCGAGTTGCGAATGGGGGAACGTCGCAATGCTTACATCTATTACTACAGCCACTCTCATTTTTGGAAAGCGAAGGCCGACGACTTCGCCAGGGCTGCCGAAGAAGTTCTAGCGGAACGAAAAACCTCAGGCCGCCGGGCAACCATTGTCGCCAACTATCTTTGGCACGGGCTGGGCCGGTATCCAAGGGCAATCGAGATTATGCTGCTGGCGCACAAGAACGGATTGCTAGATGAGGCGGCTCAGGTGCAGCTAATTGATTGGCTGCACGAGCAAAAACGCCATGCCGAGTCCATCGCGTTGCTGGAACCGCTCGTGACGGCCGGTCCGGATAACATCCGCTACCGGACGCTTCTGATGGTCGCGTACTTTCGCTCGCAACTGCCGCAGCCATTGGAGGAGTTGGTTCAACAGACGCACACCCTTTTCCACGAAGATGGACGGTGGACCGAGGCAAATGTGGCTCAGTTCGCGCGCGGCTGCTTCGACACTCAGCAGTGGGAACGCGCTATTGGCTATTTCACGGAAGCCATCGCCTTACATCAGCGAGCAAACCCACGCTCTGGCTTGAACGACGGCACACTGTCCGACTTCTATCGCCATCTCGCAGAAGCGAATTCGTCCCTGGGAAAGACCAAGGAGGCAGTCGAAGCTGCATCGGCCGCTATTGTGTGTTGGGGCATGCACCACGAACAACGTCGCACGACACTCGACGTACTCAATGGGGTGCTCAGTGCCGCCAAGGATCTCGACATCTACGTGCAACACCTCGACCAGGAAGCAAACAAGACCGGCCAGGATAGCCCGATCCTTCGTAAGGCTATCGGTCAGACCTATAAATCTCGCAACCAGTTTGCGAAGGCGATCTTGCAACTTCAAATGGCAAGCGAACTACAACCGAACGATAAAGAGACTCACCAGAGTCTGATCGCCTGCTATGACGCCACGCAAAATGGTCCGGCCGCGACAACGCAACTGCTCAAACTGATTGATCTCAGTCGACACGACCTGACGTTGTACAAACAATTGGCCGATCGATTGAAGAACGACGAAGCGGAAGCGGAACGGGCTGCGACATCGATCATCGAAGCCTCGCCCAACGAATCCGAGAATCATGCGGCCATGGCCGAACTTCGACAATTGCAAAATCGCTGGAGCGAAGCGATCCCGCACTGGCAACAAGTCACCGAGCTCCGGCGCCTGGAACCGACTGGGTTATTGAAGCTCGCCGAGGTACAGATCCACGAGAAACAGTGGCCCGCCGCCCGACAAACACTACAGCAACTGCAACGGACCGAATGGCCCTCTCGATTCAGCGACGTGGAACCGAGAGTCCGGCAGCTTCAAGAGCAGTTGCCGAGGGAGTAAGGGTGGGCCAAGAGTGTGCCACTGGCAGCCGCCGAAGTTCGTTATAATGTTCAGCAAAGACTATTTCGGCGGCCAGCCAGTGCCGAACAGCTGAGGACTAATTGATTTGAATTGTTTTGCATTCACAATTGCTATCGGCGTCAGATGGCTCACCAGGTCCGACGGTGTTCTGCACTGGCGACGTGGAACCGAGAGTCCGGCAGCTTCAGGAGCAGTTGCCGAGGGAGTAAGGGTGGGCCAAGAGTGTGCCACTGGCAGCCGCCGAAGTTCGTTATGATGTTCAGCAAAGACTATTTCGGCGGCCAGCCAGTGCCGAACAGCTGAGGACTAATTGATTTGAATTGTTTTGCATTCACAATTGCTATCGGCGTAGATGGCTCACCAGGTCCGACAGTGTTCTGCACTGGCTTGCTGCCGAAAGAGCCACCGTGTAATCCGAGCCAACTCCGGCGGCTGCCAGTGGCACCCTATCTCGCGGACTAGACCGATCCGTCCGATGAGATACGGCCTCGCCGCCTTCATGCTACTTCTGAAAATGTTTCTTGGCACCGGGGGCCTGCTTAGCCGCCTTCTTCATGTGTTTTTTGTGCGCGACATCGTGCACCTTTGCCTTTATCCGCGCGCCATGCTTGGCGGCACCCAGCGTCCATGCTGGAATGATTAAGACAATCAGCAGAACCAGAATAACTTTACGCATGATGGGCTCCTCCTAGGGGCCAAGGTAAAACCATCATCGGCAAAACACCGGTCATTCCATAGCGCAAGGCGGCTTGTGCCGTGCAAACAGACCGATAAACTCGCGGTTGTTGCTGCTTCAAGTAGAATCGTTTACGTATTCGAAATTCCCAAAGCAAGATCTCTAGCGGTATTTGTCAGTCGTTTCATTCAACTCGTTGGTATCTCAGTTGGCGAGTCTGGGCGGAAACTAGCACACTTTTGCGTGGGAGTCGAATCCCTTCTGGTGAGATCAATCGGAAAGATCAGCGTTGCACGATGGGTGTCCATACTCGCGCATCCGTTCGTTATGATTGTATTGATGGTGGTTACGGCGGGCGCGAGGCTCGACGCGCCAAGTGACGTTATTCTGGCCATCGGGGAAGTCAGTTTGTTCGTGATTATTCCCCTCGCGGTGCTCTCGATGTGGCAAGTTCGTCGCGGAGCTTGGGCCAATGTCGATGCGTCGCGGCCACGTGACCGGGTTGTGCTCTATACGGTTGGTATTGGAGGTGTTATCGCCCTGCTGACCTACCTGGCTGTGTTTCGGCCAGAGTCGTATCTGCTCCGCGGCACAGTCGTTGTTTTACCAGTCCTGGCCGTGTGCGCGGTCATGACGCGCTGGGCGAAGGTGTCCCTGCACATGGTATCTGCCTCGCTCACGGCAAGTGCGCTCATGCTGCAGGGATCGGTAGTGGGCTGGTTGGTAGCATCCATCCTACCCGTTCTTGCCTGGTCTCGTTTCGCACTTGGCAGGCACACGCCGCTGGAGCTGGCGTTGGGAATGCTATTGGGTGTGCTTGCGGGGGTTGTTATTCACTTGGTGTGAGTATCCTTCCGGCCGTAGGGCGGGACAAGCGCAGCCCACCAATCATTGATCGGCCGGATCCGACCGATCCGTCCGATTTCATAATTTCAACGAACAACGTCATTGGTGGGCCGGCGCTCGCTGCGCGATCTGGTCCCACCCTACAGCCGGCGGCATCCCGTAAAAGGACACTGATGCGATCGATTTTACGTTGCCTAAAAATTTGGATCGCTTACTGGCGGCCGAGTGGCGAAATGCCAATTCGACTTCGTCATTACTTGGCTGCGGGGGTAACCGTCCCCATCTTCTTTCTTGTCTATGTGCTCATGTTGCTGTTCGCCCGACTGCGAGGGCCCTTCCGAATGGAAGGAACGATCCCTTGCGGAGCCACGCTGAATTGTCAATTGCCCGATGCCGTTCAATTCTGTGTGTTTTTGTTTGGTGTTTGGGAGCCAGACATTTCAGCATTTGTTCGGCGGCGTTTGTCGGTGGGCGATACTTTTTGCGATGTAGGAGCCCACGTGGGGTACTATTCGCTGCTCGCTGCGGCAACGGTAGGAAAAAGCGGACACGTGGTCGCCATTGAGGCTTCGCCAACTATCTTCAACCAGTTGCAAGAAAATCTATCTAAGAATGGAACAGTCAATGTTCGCGCATTGAATGTTGCCGCGACGGCCAAAGCAGGGGTGCTCAAGGTCCATCGAGGCCCCGATTGGAACCTGGGATGGACTACGACTCACGCAAATTGTGGCTTGCCGTTGGAATGCGAGGTTCCCGCGTTGCCGCTCGAGGACATCCTGACCGCAGATGAACGCCGAACTGTCAGATTAATTAAGGTCGACGTCGAAGGAACTGAACGGGAATTATTTGCCGGGCTCGGCAAGCTTTTGCGTAATGGCCGACCAGACCTCGAAGTCATCTTGGAAGTTTCGCCGCGTTGGTGGAAAGAACCGCAAGCCAGCATTGAGCAAGCGCTACTACCATTCGTGGATTTGGGATTCCATATCTACCGTGTGAACAACGACTACAGTCCCTGGCGTTACTTTTGGTCCGATTCCGTTCGCGCCCCGCAACGAGTGCACGGTCCGATCAAGTCTTGGATCGGACAGGTCGACGTGGTGCTGTCGCGTGAGGATCGTGAAGAACTTTGATGATGTAGTAGGGACCCACCCTGTGCCCTTAAAGCACACCGAGTGTGCCTACTACAACTACGGCCCTTGTTCCAATCTACCGCCTCTCATATCTTGATCGGATGGATCCGATCGGACCGATCCCTCCGATGAATTACCAATCCTGGTTCCCCACCGCATATCAACAAGTATTGAAATGGTTCGCCAATGAGCGATTCGAAAGTGCGAGGAGTGATTCACCTCATCGAAGCTACAAAAAATTTCGGGCAGAAGGGTTTTCGTAAACGACTGGTTGTTCTCGAGCAAGACAACGGACGGTTTACCAATTTTATCCCATTCGAATTCACTAACGACGGCTGCGATACCGTCGATCAGCTGCACGTCGGTGACGAAGCCGAAATTACTTACCGTTTGAGTGGTCGCAAATGGCAAAAGGACGCCAGCAGCGAAGTGAAATTCTTTCTGAATGCCGAGGCGATCAAATTTAAAGTCCTCAGTGAGAAAGGGAAATCCAGCGAGACTGCCGCCAATGATGCGTTCGCCGAATCTGCAGAGGATGATGGCGAAATCCCATTCTGATCAGGCCCTTTCTCTCGCCCAGCTACAAACTTGTAAATCGAAAGGAACCGCGATGGTCCACCATGATCGCTTTTGGATGATACCGCTTTTACTGTTTTTGGGATGGACCTATGGGACAGGTCCCGTCGCGGGTGCGGAGGTAGGCGTTGGCGCGAAGCCTCCCGACGGTGCCGATGTTCTGATCGACGGCTCGCGCAAGACGTTGGACGACAAGTGGACATATTGGGAAGGTCCGGCCTTCAAATCGTCATTGCCCATCAAATGGAAGATCGTGGATGATCCTGTGAACAAAGGCACTGTAGTTATGACCGATGACCCGGTCGCGGCTGGCGGAAAATATGGTACCGCAGACGTGGTCACGAAAAAGAAGTATCGCGATTTTCGACTGCACATTGAGTTTCTGGTGATGAAGCCCGGCGGAAATAGCGGCGTGTACCTGCAGAACCGCTACGAAATTCAGGTCCTAGACGGCGACAAGTCCAAACATGGAATGGGCGCCGTGATCAATGAAACCGAAGCGCCCTACCATGCCTATAACGGTGTCGGAAAATGGAACTCGTATGACATCCAGTTTCGTGCCGCCCGTTTCCAGGATGGTAAGTTGACCGAAAAGGCAATGGTCACAATGTACTTCAACGGCAAAAAAGTGCACTCCAATCAGACTATCTCGCAAGTCTGGGGAGGTCCCAATTCCGGGATCGATGGCGGCAACGACGGAGGAAAAGGAATTACCGATGTTCCAGGCGGTTTGAAACTGCAATGCGAAGGGCATGACGTGCGATATCGAAATGCCTGGATAAAGGAACTCGTCTTGGAAAAGCCCGATACGACTTTTGGCGAGTGACAAGCGTGCCAACAAAAAAAGAATTAAGATTAAGATTAAGAATTTAACTTGACGCGATCAAAGCGAATCTCATTTGTTGTTGCCGCATCCGTACTTCTGATTGGCAGCTTGCTGCAGACTACCGCACATGGCCAGGCTGTAAAGGGCACAATTCGCGCTGACGATCCGCCGCCGCCATTAACGTATCACGGACTGATTCCCGGCCTTTCGACAGCCGATGATGTGCGACAAGCACTTGGCGAACCGACGTCTGAGGCCAAGTGGTATGCCTGGAAAATGCTTTATCCGGCAAAGGGTCGTCGTGGATTGATTGATGCCGTTCATTTGCACGGCCGCGAGGGCACCTTCGCGTGCGTCGAAGCTGCCAGTGTGCCCGAGGGCTACGACATTCGAGAAAAGATCCTGAAAAGGCTTGCCGAGCCTGAATACGAATTGCGGATGCCGACATTCACGCTGTTGGATTATTCCGAAAAGGGTGTACGGTTTGTTGTCGACCGACAGGACCGAACCATCGGTGTGACGTATTTTCCGCATATGCGGCCACGTGTTCACCCGGGAGCGCGCAAACTGGTCGATCTGGGTTCGATGCGCCAAGGCCCGCAACCGCGACCTGAAAAACCCGCTAGTGTCGAGGGACTGAAGGCAGGCGTTGCTCAGATCAAAATCACGCCCCCGAAGCCCGAGTGGCTCGACGCGCGTTTGCAGGCTAAGTTCAGTGTCCATGATGATATTTGGGCTCGGTGTGTAGTATTTGAAAGAGGCGACCTGACCGTGGCGATTGTGGGAGCGGACGTATTTGGCATGGGCTTGACCGATATTCAACCGATGCGCGACCGCGCCCAGTCTAGCGGTACCGACTTTATGGTCTTAGCCATGTCCCATAATCATGCAGCGCCGGACACCATTGGCGTCTACGGCCATTACCCTCAGGAATATATTCAATTCATCCAGGACCAAGTTGTTTTCTGCGTGGCGGATGCGCGAGACAAGCTCGTGCCGGTGAAGGAACTACGGGTCGCGTCGCGCGAGCTGCCGATGGACGGAGGCCGCGTGATCGGCTTCATCCGTAACGCTCGCAATGTAGGAATCGTCGATCCGACCATCTCCGTTCTTCAGCCGATCGGCTTGGATGGCAAGCCCATCGCCACGCTTGTGAACTTCGCATGCCACGTTGAGGGATTGGAATTCGGGGCCTCGCAACTGAGTGCCGACTTTCCTGGTTATATGTGCGATCAAATTGCTCGTGACGGCGGCGGACAAGCCGTGTTTCTCAACGGCGCTGTGGGAGGAATGATTAGCGGCGATAATCGGGCTCGCACGCATGAGGAAGCACAGCGAACTGGCCTAGAATTGGCCGCAATAGTCGGCGAACTGGCGGCGACTGGCCAACCACCAGCGACATTCGAATTCTCAGTCGACACACGGCGCGTAGAGATTCCCATGACCAATGCCAAGTTCAAACCACTGTACGATCGGATGCGTCCCTTGAACCGGGGTCGCGTGGTCACCGAGATGGCGCTGATTACGATCGGTGAATGCCAAATGCTCACCATACCCGGCGAACTGCTGCCCGAGATCAGTTTCGAGATCCAGGAGAAGATGACAGGATTCCCTCGCGTATTGATCGGCTTGGCCAACGACGAGTTGGGCTACATTATTCCGGAATACGATTTCCGCAGTGATGAATACGAAGAATCGATGTCGCAAGGACCGGCCACCGGACCGATTGTCCGTGACACGGCCAGCCGTCTACTGACGGGTGTCAAGTGAGAGGTTCGAGGGCATCTTGTTATTCGTGATACCCGATTGGGCCAATCGGGAAGTGATCGATTCGCACTAATCGAGGAGAGTAGCAGTCAGGCAACGATTTTTTACGACTTCAGTAGCACGGTTGTGGCTCCTCGCTGGCTCAGCCTTACTACGCTTCCCAGCCGGGGGGAATCACCAGTCGGTCTAAGTTTTTGTCTCGCCATTGTTGCCATTTCTGCCGTGCCGAATCCAATTCCTGAGAAGAGGATTTCCAATCGTCGATCGCTACTCCGAAGGTTTGGCTCGTGATTCTCTGTAACGCCAAGGCGGCCATAACTCGGATTGCTGCTTCGCGATCGTTTAAGAGCTCGATCAAGTCGGGAACCGCCCAATTCGGTGCTAGATCCGTCATGATTCTCGCTGCCTGCTGGCGTTGTGCCGGGGAATCGTGTGAGATCGGCGACAATACATACTTGGCAAGAGGCAGCACACAATACTCCCCAAGCGAGCGCAATTCCTCTTCATAGAGGTTCGCCATTTTTGCTCGACCCAGATTTGCGAGCAGATCGTTTACCCTCGATTGTAATTCGGCGTCGCGATGCCCTTTTCGCATCAGCAGCGGATAAATCCAACGTTCCGCGGTTAGCATTTCCCGTGGTACCGAGTTCGCCGCCAACTTACCCTGCGAGACCCTGGCGACTTCGCCGGTTTGCAATCGGCACTGATCATCTAGTGTCCGGACTTGTATTTCGCCCCTTGCCGAAATTACTTGTACATCGCCGGGCCGGCACTGAGCCATTATCTCGGCATTGCCACTGGGACACACACACTGCAAAGCATCTGTGGGCATAGTGGGGTTCACCGCCCGTTCATTGGAAGCCGGCTCTTGGGAAACAGTGAAGACTTCCATGACGACCTGATCCGGAGCCAGGCACCAGATTTGGCCTTTCCGCAATTCAATCCGTCGCGGTGACCACAATTTAATTTCTGTGCTCTTATCAAGCCGAATGACGCATCCTTCCGTCGTCCGCAATTCGCAGCACACGTCCGGTCCCGTGCGGAATTCACTTTTTGAAATGCATTCCACAGGCGGGCGCTCGGAGACGCTGGTCCAATCAGGATCTCGTGGCTGCCGCAGCGACAGATTTCCAGTCGCCACCACCAGCTTCGCGACGAGCGGCTCCGTCTCGACCGAATTGGCATGATCATTCGATACCACTGAGTTGAGCTCAGGCTTCGACTTTTGCGACGCCACGGATAACCCAAGCACGAAGCAGGCGGCGGCCGCAGCTAACAAAGTCACCCAATAGGCCAAGGTACTCCTCCGTCGCGACGCTATTTGCGCCCGCTGAGACGTGGGCTGAAATGAGTCCAGCGAATGACCACGCTCGGGTAACTGCTGGATAACGCTTTGAGATAAGCGTTCGGATGCCGCTCGCACCCAATGAAAGGCTTGTTTCAATTCTTGATCTTGGCGACGGGATACCTCGGCGGCCGTGCGGCAGTCTTCGCATTGGTTCAAGTGCGATTCAACGATTTCCACGTCCTGCGCGGATAATTCACCATCTAACCAGGCAGACAATATTTCTCGCAGACGTTCGCAGTTCACGGTGACCTCCTCAAATGGCCAAGCCGTTCGCGCAACTTTGCCCGAGCCTTCGTCAGCCGGGCATTGACTGTGGCTGACGAAACTCCCAAAAGATCCGCGATCTGCCGGTAGCTCAGGTCGTCGTAGTAAAACAACATTAAGGTTTCCCGATAGTCGTCCGGCAATGATCCAACTTCTGTCAACAAATCACAAATGTCTTCTTCGAACTCCAGCTTCTCACTGGGTGCTCGCAACGAAACCGCGTCGTGCGGGTCGGCTTCATCTCGCGTTGCCAAAACCGAAAAAGGAACTTGGCTAGTCTGCTTTGCTTTGAGCCAATCCAGACAGACGCGGTGGGCAATTCCACGCAACCAGGGCCCAAATTTGTCGGGAGCGGTCAAGGTGGAAAGTGCCTGCATGCCACGCAGCAAAGTTTCCTGAGCTAGATCCTCGGCGGAGTGTCGACAGCGTACCCGCGAGTGACAAATGGCCAGCACGCGCGCAGACCACCTGTGAACAAGAATCGCAAATGCCCGGGACTCTCCGGATAGCGATCCCTGCACCAACTGCGCATCGGTTGGATCGTCTTGTTCGTCAGAGGACACGATGTCAGGCCTTTCGCTATAGGTAGATCGAGCCGCGCCTACCAATACGTAAAGTTTGTGAAAAAGTTGAAGTATTAGTAACGGTCGGGACTTCTACTTGGTAGTTAACGAGATTCGAGAAAACGATCAGTAATTCTCCTGTTAGTGTTCCTGCTTCCTGCTCGTACTCGTATTCCTTCCCGTTGTTCGTACTTCTCCCTCGTTCTCTCCCAAATCGAGTACGAGTACGAGTACGAGCACGAGCACCAATACGAAATCGAGTCGGGATAACACCTTGGTTGAAAGACGTTTTTCTTCTTAATCCTGGGAGACCAATCATGCGTCGATTCAAATTGACCTTCGCCGCGTTCGCTTGTCTAACCCTGACGGTTCTCGCGCAGGCGGTGCCGCGCAGCCTGGCGGCTGACGTCGACGCGACGGCCGCTCCTGGCAACGAGCTAACCAAGCACCCGCTGGTGGTTCATGAATGGGGGACGTTAACAAGTTTCTCTGGGGCCGATGGAGTTCAACTTGAATTTCGCCCGCTGATTAACGAGGATCTTCCGCCGTTTGTCATCGATCGCATGTGGCAGGCTGGACAAGTCTCTTTGTTCGCCAAAGGTCGGTACCGCGCCTTGCAACGAATGGAGACCCCAGTCATCTACTTCTACAGCGACGTAGCACAAGACGTGAACGTCAAAGTCGCTTTTCCCAACGGGCTACTCACAGAGTTCTACCCCCCAGTGAAGTCCATGACTCCGGCATATTCCGCGAAGAACGACAATCAACTTCAAAATTCCAGCCTGGACTGGGGACTAGTTCAGATTATTCCCACAATTCAACTGCGTGCGGCGGTCAGCGATCCGCAGTTACAAAACATCGTCAACAAGCGGCTCCTCAGAGCCTTGATCCCCGAAACGCCTGCCGATAACCACTATCAACACGCACGCGAAGCGGATGCTGCCATCGTGCACGTGCAGCTCTCCGCACCCAAATCTGCACCGGCAGAGTCAGCAGATGGAATACGAATGCCGCCGCCGTCAGGTAGCTTCTTTGAGAAATTCCTTTTCTACCGCGGCATTGGTAACTTTTCGCTGCCGCTAAAATTGCGGTCTCACGGAGAAGGCTCTTTCGAATTACACAATCAAGGCGCTGCTCCCATCGGATCCCTGTTTCTCGTGAGCGTAAACGGTAACGACTTGTCCTTCGACCAGATCTCGGGTCTCAAGGGTCGGCAGACCATGCAACTGCGGCTCACTGGAGAACATCGTGGTCGTGAAGAACTCGGAAAAGCGATGACGAAGTCGCTGGTGGACCAAGGTTTGTTCCTGAAGGAAGCCCAAGCGATGGTGCGAACGTGGAGCCAATCCTGGTTTGGCGAGCAAGGTACGCGGGTGTTCTACATGTTGCCCCGACAAGTTACCGATGAATTCCTTCCGCTTACTATCGAGCCACAACCACACCAATTGGAACGAGTATTCGTCGCCCGTCTAGAAATCATGACACCGGAAGAAGAATTACGAATCAATTCGGTCGTTAGTAAGAGTTACCAAGCGAGAAACGCTTGGAACAAGCGAAGCGAAGTGGCGAAAACGGCTGAACCGTATCCCATGCCGGCAGAACTGTCCGCAATGGCACGACTGGCCGAGCCCGCCTTGGTCCGCGTGAAATCCATTTCCACGGACGCCAATCTGCGGACTGAAGCGTCCCAGCTACTGGCCGAACTTGCTACCATCGCCGAGCAGAACAAAACCAGCGTCGGTGGCGGTTAGTAGTTAGACAGCGCCACGTTGGTTTTCCCTTTCTTGACGGACCCACCATCTTGGCATCGACTGACCAGGGTGGACAGTCGCAGCACCGGCCGATCAATGGAACTGAGACTGGCAGCATGGGTAAGTGTGCCACTGGCCGCCGCCGGAGTTGACATTGATGCCAGCAAAATCTTTTCGGCGGCAAGCCAGTGCTGAACATCATAGGGCAAATTGACTTCCGCACTGGCTTGCCGCCGAATGAGATTAACCGGCTATCGTGGCGAACTCCGGCGGCTGCCAGTGGCACACTGACGACTGCATCCAACAATTTAACGTGGCCCGACTAAATGCTCAAAATGCCAACAGCTAACCACGCTGCGGCAAGCGCGGTGGCGATGTTAGCGGACTCGACCGCGTTAGGTTGGGACTTTGTTCGGAGCAAGTACTGTAAATTAGAGATCAAAGTGGGGGTGCTGTTCGGCGCAACGTCAGCACACGATTCGTCGAGATGTGAAATGGTCTCGGCTTTCCTGGCCGAAATGGCAGCCGATAGAGATTGCCAACGATCGGCGATGTTGCCTATTTCATAACGCGGCCACGTCGGCAGCGCGGTCAGCACGGCAAGCGTTGCGACTCCTAGCCACGTTCCCCAAGCCAGTGCCACGCGCCTGGTCGGTTGCCGGAACGCATGTCGCAATAGCAACGCCCCGATCAGCAGTGCGGTCGCGAGCACCAGGAAATCGACGAGCCATGCGGTCAGCGATTCCAAAAAGGCGTTCATCGTGTCCCCTCCTTGCCCCCTTTGCGGCGAATTTGTTGCCGCGCCTGGGCAATAAGGGCTTCCAGTCGCTCGACCTCATCCACCGAGAGCCGCTGGCCTTCCAGTGCGTGCACCAAATACTCGTCCATGGCACCGTCAAAGACACGGTCGAGGAACCCACGTGCCAGTCGGCGATAAACTGCGTCGCGTTCGACTTTGGCGAAATACGAATACACCTTCCCACTGGCGGTATGACCCACCAATCCCTTTTGCTCCATCACTTGCAGTAAGCTGAGTACGGTCGTGTACGCTAGATCCTCGCCACGGTCGTTGATGGCGGCCGTGATGTCCCGTACGGTCGCCTCGCCCAGCTGCCAAATGACTTTAATCGCTTGCAATTCCCGCTCGGTAGGTTCTGATTCGGCCATCGTGTCCCTTTATCTACTGGATGACCAGTATTACCGGTCGCTATCCTACTGGTCGGGCAGTAGTTGTCAAAGCTCAACTTGTAAATTGCCGTAGGGCAAAGACTGGGTCGCGCAGTTTGGTCGTGTCAATTGGACTACCACTTTTCACTTTGCATTTGTTGCGGTTTTTTCACTGTCTGCTGGTTATTGGTGGGCCGGCGCTCGCTGCGCGAGCTTGTCCCACCCTACGAGAACCGAGCTAGCATTCCCGCCCATTCGCGAGCTTTCG
>JANNPR010000227.1:0-6844 GCA_031400345.1 Planctomycetota bacterium
CGCCATGCTTTTTGTATGCGGTTTATCAAACGACAAATCATCGATGACCATTAACGAATTCCCGGTGATCCGCTTAACGATCGCCATCCGAGTAGCACTTTGCAGAGCCTTCCGCGGCAACCGATATCCGAAATCGCGAGGCTGCTTCGCCTTGATGTGACCGCCGCCTTTACGTGTGCCAGATCTTCGAGACCCAGCACGGGCGTTGCCCGTACCCTTTTGCCGATACAGTTTGCGAGTCGACCCAGCTACTTCGCTTCGAGTCTTGGTCTTGAACGTCCCCTGCCGAGCGTTAGCTTGGTACATCACGACAACGTCGTGCAACAATTGCTTGCTTATCCGCGGAGCTAACGACGCCGGGTCGATTTCGTACTTTCCTATCTCTTCGCCTTGTCGATTAAAAATCGGCAGACTTACCATGTTTCACCGTTCGTCCATCCGCTGACTTACCAATCCAAAAACCATCACTGAATTGATTGGCACCAAAACCGACTGGCACCAAACCAACGACTACCTACGTAACTTTATTCGTTTCGCGAATCACCAGATAACATCCAGGCGGCCCAGGCACCCCACCGTAAACCAGCAGCAAGTTATTTTCTGCGTCGACTCGGACAATCTTAAGATTGCGGACCGTTACACGCTCGTTTCCATAGTGTCCGGGCATTTTCGTTCCCTTAAACACACGGGACGGATCGCTGTGCATGCCCGTACTACCGGCTTGACGATGCACTTTCTTGGTACCGTGACTGGCCCGATGTCCGTGGAAACCGTGCCGCTTGATGACACCAGCAAAGCCGCGACCTTTGGAGGTTCCAGTGATGTCCACGGCCTTCACATCCTTGAGAACATCGACCAGCAATTTCGTGCCAACCGCCAAATCCCCAGCCGGACCAGTGAGCTCTCTGACGAATCGCTTGGGCTCGCAGTCGGCTTTAGCAGGCGCTGCGGCGCCACCTGCCGCACGATTTTTAGAGCGCTTACTGCTCAGCTTCGCGACATGACCGCGCTCACTGCGAATAGCCAAACGTCGAGGCTTGTCGGAGAATCCCAACTGCACCGCCTCGTAACCGTCGCGTTCGACCGTTCGCACTTGCAGCACATGGCACGGCCCAGCTTCGATGACAGTAACGGGAAGTGCGTTACCGGACTCGTCGTAGACTTGCGTCATCCCGACCTTTCGGCCGAGTATTCCCTTTGCCATGGCTATTCGTCCTATAGTCGATCGCCCACCGGTTTTACAGAACTCGCGAAAAGATCAGCGGTCTGCAATTACCGACGCGGCATCCACTTCATATACCTAACTCTTTTACCAACGAAATATTGATCGTCTTTCACAATTCACTACAAAGGACTCTTGCTGGCCCGAAGTCGTGTCGACAAAACCAGACAGTTAACCCGCCGTTAACCGCTCCGGACCCCATTAACCGTTTGGACACCCATTAACCGTTTGGACGATCGACAACAAATCTACCGTGCAGACGCCTTAATCTTGATGTCCACACCCGCTGGTAGATTGAGCTTATTGAGCGCCTCAATCGTCTTAGCAGTTGCTTGCACAATATCGATCACACGCTTATGGGTGCGAATCTCAAACTGTTGTCGGGCTTTTTTGTCGATATTGGGTCCGGATAAGACCGTGTATTTCTCAATCCGAGTGGGTAAGGGAATTGGACCGTGAACTTCGGAATGCGTTCGCTTAACGGTGTCGACGATTTCCTGGGCGCTTTGGTCCAGAATCGCGTGATCGTACGCCTCCATCCGAATGCGAATTACTTCCTGTGCTTGTCCCGCCACAACTCCAACTCCTCTTCAACGCGATCCAAAGCACATTCAGACCGTTTAGCAAAATCGCTTGCTGCCGGTGTAAACGCCAATTTGGAAACGAGTGATAGTAAAGATCGACTCCCGAGTCGTCAACTCCCAATGAGCGTTCGACGCGATTTTTTGCTACTCATTCTTCCGTAACCGTTCTCTCCCGTAACAACCTCTGGTCATAGCTTAGATCTCGTATTCCTTCAAGACGCTTGGCGGTGCCGCGGCGTATTTAAGCGGCTCCAATGAACAACCGGCTCGACCTTGGCTCAAACTTCGCATCGCACTGGAATAGCCGAACAATTCCTTGAGCGGCGCATGTGCCTCGATCACCGTCATCGAGCCCCGGTGATCGGTTTTCACAATCACGCCGCGCCGATAGAGCAAATCGCCGACAAAGTCACCCACATATTCCTCCGGAGTGGCAATATCCAGCTTCATAATCGGCTCTAAGAGCACTTTTCCGCCTTCCTCCAAGCCCTTGTTGAAGGCCTCGTTCGCCGCGATGCGGAACGCACGCTCGTCAGAGTTCTCCTGGCTTGCCTCTCCACCCAAAACGGTAACTTTTAACTTTGCTAACGGAAAGCCCGCGATCAAACCGCCCCCCTGGCTCCGCGCCTTGAGTTCCTCGATCGCGACTGTCAACAACTCGTCGGGTATCGTGTCCGGCGGGCAGTGATTGACCACGAGTACGGATTGGGAGGTGGATTCCACGGGCGTTAGTTGAATCTTCAACTTAGCGAACAATTGTTGACCTGAAATTTGACGGTGGCATTCGCCCGTTACTTCCACAGTACGCGCAATCGTTTCGCGATAACTGACCTGAGGCTTGTGAAATTTCACGTTCAGGTTGAAGTCGCGCAGCAATCGATTTTTAATGATCTCGAGATGGAGTTCACCCATCCCGCTAATCAGCGTTTGCCCAGTGTCGCTGGCAATGACTGTCAGCGTCGGATCCTGGCGCTTTAGCATTTCCAGAGTGTCCTGGAGCTTCTTGCGTTCGGTTGTCGTCTCGGGTTCAAGCGCCATCGAGATGACTGTTTCGGGAAAGCGGATTGTGTCCAAGAGAATGGGATTTCGTGTGTCGCACACGGTATCGCCGGTGATCGACTGCCGCATTCCCACGATGCCGACGATATCCCCGGCGGTTACATCCTCGACTTGCTCTTCCTTCGAAGTTGCATGAATCCTCCACAGCTGTGACACGTTCTCCTTGAGATCTCGTGTCGTGTTAAGAACACGTGAGTTCGGCTTGAGCAATCCTGAATACACACGGATCCACGTCACGTCGCCCGTTTTGGCGGGCAAGACTTTGAAGACAAACCCGCAAAACGGATCGTCCAACGACGGCCTACGTATCTCCGGCTCATTCTTTTTGGCAGGGTTGACGCCATCAATCGGCGGCAGGTCTTGGGGATTGGGCAGGTATGCGGCTACCGCGTCTAGTATGGGTTGAACTCCGATGCCATGCAGTGCCGAGCCACACAACACGGGCTGAATCTGCATCTGGATGGTAGCATCCCGAATGACGCGGCGAATCAAGACTTCGGGAATTTCGGCCTCTTTCAGCGCCAGCTCCATCATTTCGTCACTGTAGGGATACAACTTCTCAATCATCGTGTCGCGCCACACCTCCGCCTCGTCCAACAACTCCGCTGGCACGGGCAACTGAGAAAAAGTTTTCCCCTGTGACGCCTTGTCGAATTGCAGGAATTTTTGCGACACCAAATCAACGATCCCTCGAAAGGGGTTGTTTAAGTGTGGCGGACCCTGGCCAACGGGAATTTGGATCGCTACCGGGTTGGCACCCAAGCGACTCACCATTTCGCTGAAAACGGATTCGAAGTTTGCTCCCTCGCGGTCCATCTTGTTGATGAACGCAATCCGCGGAACATGGTACTTGTTGGCTTGCCTCCAAACGGTCTCACTCTGCGCTTCCACACCTTCACGCGCGCTAAATACCACCACCGCACCGTCCAAAACGCGAAGACAGCGCTCGACCTCAGCGGTAAAGTCGACGTGTCCGGGCGTATCGAGCAAATTCACATGCACGTCTTGCCAATCGAACGTCACACACGCCGCATAGATCGTAATGCCTCGCTCCTGCTCCTCTGGGTCGCAATCGGTCTCCGTGGTACCCGAATCCACTTCACCGACCCGGTGCTTAGCGCCGCTGTAGAACAGCATCCGCTCAGTGACTGTCGTCTTACCGGCATCAATGTGGGCGATAATGCCGATATTACGTAGTTTTTCAATCCTGCGAGCCATCGGTGTCGTAGCGCTTTCGTTCGGCTTTTCTGCAATTGCATCTATTGCGACAGGCTGATTAGATCAGCGCAAAAAGAACGCCGCGTCGATCCAATGTTCGCCGCGGCGTTTGTGTACTTCAAAACTTACCAAGCGAAATGCGCAAAGGCCTTGTTGGCATCGGCCATACGGTGCACGTTTTCGCGCCGAGTTATCGCGGCACCTTCACGCTTGTAAGCTGCCATTAGCTCTTCGGCGAGCTTTTGATACATGGGACGGCCCTTCTTTTCGCGAACGGCCAAAAGAATCCAACGAATCGCCAAAGACTGCTGACGATTGCGGTTTACCTGCATGGGCACTTGATAGGCCGCACCGCCGACCCGTTTCGACCGAACCTCGATGTGCGGCTTGACATTCTCCATGGCCTCGGTGAAGACCGTGATAGGATCTCGGTCGGGTATCTTTTCCTTGATGATATCCAAGGCGTCGTAGAAACAATCTTGCGCCACAGTTTTCTTGCCACTGTGCATCAGGCAATTGATAAACTTGCTGGCTAACACCGACTTGAATTTCGGGTCCGGTTTGAGAGTGCTTTTACTGGCAGTTATTCGCCCCATATCTATCTTCCAAAATAACGATGGTTGTTTGACGTTCCAGCAACGGTAATGACGACTCGGATACTGGGGGAACGCGTAAAAGTTGCGATGTCAAAAAACACGAAGGATAAAAATCGCGGTGTAAAAATCGCGAGGCATCATAGTTCGCCTAGGCCTAGGACTGTTTCGCACCGTAACGGCTGCGGGATCGCTTGCGACCGTTGACACCCAGAGTATCGCGAACTCCGCGAATCACCTGGTAACGCACGCCAGGCAAATCGCGAACACGACCGCCGCGAACGAGAACAATCGAGTGCTCCTGCAGGTTATGCCCTTCGCCTGGAATGTATACCGTGACTTCTTTTCCATTCGACAGCCGCACACGCGTAATCTTGCGCAAAGCAGAATTAGGCTTCTTTGGCGTCATCGTACGAACAATCAAGCACACGCCTTGCTTTTGTGGGCATGAAAGTAACACCGGCGCCTTGGTCACGCGCTGTTGAACGCGGCGTCTCTTACGGACTAGTTGATTTATTGTGGGCATTCTGAGTTCACAAATCCGTGCGAATGAGTTATCGTCCCGGAACTCCAGCTACCAGCAACCTGTGCAATACACTAACGTTAACGGTGAACGTGATTTAGAACCAGGTGGGGTAGACTGAAACGAAGTTGAGCAAGCCGGCACCGGGAGCGCTAGCTGGCAACGAGCGAAAACGAAGAATTGAATAAGTTAGCCGTTTAGGCAGCGTTGTCAAGCCGGATCCTGCCTGCTCGGCCCCCTACCCACGTTCGGCTCTAACGAAGTTCGGTCTTGTACCCAACGGCAACATTTTCTTCAGATGGCAAACCATGAAGATCGCCTATTTTGACTGCACAAGTGGTATTAGCGGTGATATGACGTTAGGCGCCTTGGTCGATTCTGGGGTCGAGCTTTCAGCCATCCAGGCTGGCATCGATTCGCTCGGGCTGCCAGGTTGCCGCCTGGTCGCCGAAGAGGTTAGGCGGCATGGATTTCGAGCTACGAAAGTCACCGTTCAGCACGAACCGGAAGATGCGCATCGGCACTTACATCACATTACCGAAAAAATTGACGCGAGCATATTGACGCCCGCACAAAAAGAGCTGGCGAAACGAATCTTCACACGGCTGGGAGAAGCCGAAGCCAAAGTGCATGGCACGACGATCCGGAAAGTTCATTTCCACGAGGTCGGAGCCGTCGATTCGATTGCGGATATCGTCGGAAGTGCCATCGGTTTGAATCTCTTAGCCCTGGATCGAATTGTGTTTTCGCCCATTCCGACCGGATCAGGACATATCGAGATCGCACATGGAAGAGTCGGAGTTCCGGCGCCGGCGACTGCGGAGCTTTTGCGCGGCGTCCCCTTGGCAGCCTCGCCGATACAGTCTGAACTCACCACTCCCACGGGAGCTGCTATCGCGACTTCGGTCGCCGACGAATACGGACCCATTCCAGCCCTGACGATCACGTCTTTGGGTTTCGGCGCAGGAACGCGCGACTTTAAAGAGCAAGCAAATGTGTTGCGACTATTCGTCGGTGAAACGAGCGACATGCTAGGCGCCGACCAGGCCTGGGTTCTGGAAACCAACTTGGACGATATCAGCGGCGAGATCATTGGCCATTGCACAACCTTGCTTGCGGAAGCAGGTGCATTAGACGTCTATACCACTCCTATCCACATGAACAAAAATCGACCGGCTGTCTTATTGAGCGTCCTCTGTCAGGCGAACGACATTGGTCGACTCGAAAAGATCGTTTTTCGAGAAACCAAGACACTCGGCATTCGTCGTTGGCCGGTCAGCCGTCACAAACTTGAGCGCCGCGCCTACAGCGTCGAAACACCGCTGGGGAAGATCGAAGGAAAACTAGCTGTATTGGGAGATGGTAGTCTGAGCTTTTCCCCGGAGTTCGAATCGTGCCGCCAGACTGCGACGGAAAAAAATGTGCCACTTCAGGACGTTTACGATGCAGCGCGAAAGGCATTTGACTCAACCCAAACTCCGCCAGCGTGAAGCCGACGGCATCCCCAGATTGCGATCGATCGTACGTTAGCCGTCAAAACACATGCGTGCAATCTCGTTTGAAGAACTGTTCTATGGATATTCTTAGACAACTCGGCCCGTCAATCATGGTGTGTATAGGGGCTGCTGTGGCAGTGTTGCTCCTG
>JANNPR010000247.1:0-1730 GCA_031400345.1 Planctomycetota bacterium
GGTGGCGGCTCGCCGGGCCGCGGAGATTGTCAAGCAACTGGCAGAAGCCATGCATTATGCCCACGGCCAAGGGATCGTCCATTGCGACCTGAAGCCCGCCAATGTGCTCCTGACGACCGACGGAGCACCGCGGATCACCGACTTCGGCCTGGCCAAACGCCTCTGGTCGGATGACGATTCGGCGGATGTCACGATGACGCAGACGGGCCAGGTTCTGGGGACCGCCGGCTACATGTCACCCGAACAGGCTGCTGGCAAAACGCGACTTGTGGGGCCGCCGGCGGACATCTATGCCCTGGGAGCAGTGCTCTACGCCTTGCTGACAAGTCGGGCCCCCTTCGTGGGCGAATCGCAGGCGGACACGATTTTACAAGTGATTCAGAAAGAGCCGGTCTCGCCACGCAAGCTCAACCCGAGCATTGCCCGCGACATTGAGACGATTTGTCTCAAATGCCTGGAGAAGGAACCTCATAAGCGGTATGGTTCCGCGCAACTGCTGGCGGATGACTTAAAGCGTTACCTGGAAGGGCGTCCCGTCCTCGCCCGCGCGATTAGCCGTCCTGCTCGCGCCTGGCGGTGGTGCCGGCGTAATCCGTGGGTCGCGTGGCTGTCCGCAACAGTGACCGCGAGCCTGCTGATCGGCACGGTCGTTTAGAGTTGTCTGGCGAATATCGCCCAAATTAACCCTGCCGAAAAGGAAAGTCGGGGAAAGAAGATTTCCGTGGCAAGCGATTCTTCGCGAAAACAGTACGGCGAGATTGTTAAGCTGACCGGCGATCGTACGGTCGCACTCGATGAAGCCCGCTGGCAGGTCTATCGGTTGCGTCTGATGCGTATGGAGCAGTTGTGGCGAGAAAAAGACTGGGGGCATCTCGAGCGCCTATTGGCGGAGAGCTTGCCGACGGCCGGTGAGAAGGATCTGCGCGGCTGGGAATGGCACTACCTGCAGGGGCAGCTTGAGCGGCGCGCCTGGCGGATGTACGAAAGCCCAGAGAAAGTCGTGGCCCTCGACTGGGATCGGCACACCGACAAGCTCGCGGTGTTTCGTGCCGGCGCGGTTGACATCTGGCTTCCTCGCGAGCGCCGGTTGCTGAAATCGATTGAAGTTTCCGGGGTGCCCCACGGCAATGGCCTAGTGCGATGGTCTCCCGATCACCGGCATCTGGCAATCGGCGGTGATGCACTCAAAGTTCAGGTCGTCGATACCGAGACGGGCCAGATCGTTTGCACACTTGTCGACTCCGACCCGCCGCCGGAAGGAAGTTGGATTAGCTTCGTCGATTGGAGCCCGCGCGGCGACTGCGTGGCGGTGACCATAGGCGACCGCAATGTACGGTTGTGGAAAGTAGCGCATGTACCCGTGCTGCTCAAATCACTGGAGGAGAACGACGGCGTGCGCCGGGCGCGAGTTCACTGGAGTCCCGATCAAGCCACCTGCACGACCATTTCCTTGGAAGGCTGGGCGATGTATTGGAAGACCGCCGATTGGACGCTGCTTCAGAAAAAACGGCTCGTTAACAACTGGAGTAACGACGTGGCCTGGAGCCCCGATGGAAAGCGAGTCGCGTTCGGGACAAGAATTGGCGTGGTCGCCAGTGCTGACGGCACGAAAACAAAACCGCTCGCCGATCAGGGGTCTGCGATCAGTTCGTTGTGCTGGCTCGATAATGAACGTCTCGCCACCGCCAATGATGCCCAAGAATTGCGTATCGTCCACGTCGACCAACAGG
>JANNPR010000270.1:0-14432 GCA_031400345.1 Planctomycetota bacterium
ACGGCGAGCGTAAATCGAGCCCCGTTTGATTTGGCCGAAGCGGAAAGCGAACTGGTGGCCGGATTCCACACGGAGTATTCCGGTTTGCGATGGAGCTTTTTCTTCATGGCCGAGTATGGCTCGATGTTCACGGTCAGCGGACTTGCCGCGATCTTGTTCTTCGGCGGATGGCACGGTCCAATTCCAGTCTTCGAGATACTAGGCGCCACATCAGCTGATTCAGTATGGGTTCAGTTTTTGGTGAATCTAGCGGGTATGACGAACTTCATTGGCAAGGCCTGTGTCGGTGTCTCGGTCATGATGTGGGTGCGTTGGACGTTGCCGCGCCTGCGGATCGATCAAGTCATGACAACTTGCTTGAAATACTGTGTTCCCATTGCTGCTGTGTGCTTTATCGGCGCGACGTTTTGGCAGTTCTACGACGTGCCGTTTCTCAACGATGTTGCTCCTTCCCGGGCTCGAGGCCAAGTCCGTGAGTCCTGGGTAGTACAGGTCCCCGAGGCATCGTCCCGGCCGACCGACACGACTTCGGATCTCGTCACGATCGAGGTCGGAGGTGACTCGTGATCTTATTCGCTGCATTCGACTGGCATGCGTTTTTTTTTCTGATCTTTGCGCTATTCACCGTTGGTTTTGCCGTGGCGGTGTTGGTGACGAGTAACGTAGTCCGCATGGCCTTTTATTTGGTACTGTGCCTGGGTGCCAGTTCGGGTCTATTTTACCTGGCCGGTGCCGAATTTATCGGCGCGATGCAGTTGATGATCTATGTCGGTGGCACGTTGGTGTTGCTGGTTTTCGGGGTAATGTTGACGGCTCATGCTAATTTCGTTTCCATGAAAACTCGTGCGGGTGAATGGGCACTTGCTGCGATCCTCGGCGGCGCACTTTTAATGTTACTTCTCAATGCCGCTTTCAAGGTCGAGAGTTGGCGCAAGCCCCATCCGAATCGTGCCGCCATCTCTGTGTTTGAAGCACAAACGACTACGCAGCTTGGATTGGGTTTGACGGGTGTGCGAGTCGACAAGATCGACGAGATAGATCCGATTCGTCGTGGTGGAATGTCGGGCTATTTTTTGCCCTTTGTAATTGTCTCCATGCATTTATTGGTGGTGCTAATTGGGGCCGCCTACATGGCCCGTGCCAAACGCCGAGCGACTGCCATTTCGGACTAATACATCGTTTTCCATGTTGACACTCTTTGACCAAATTACGGTTTCGCATTACCTGGCGGTGGGAGCCATTCTGTTCGTCACTGGCGCCTTGTGTATGGCTACGAAACGCAATGCGCTGGGAGTGTTGATGGGGATCGAATTGGTGTTGAACGGAGCGAATATCAACTTTGTGGCATTCGGGAGCCGGTTTCTGCGACCGACTTCGCTGGGGTTGGATGGTCAGTTGATGGCCTTGTTTGTGATCGTATTGGCGGCAGCGGAGGCCGCGGTCGCACTTGCCATCGTATTAAACTTCTATAACAACCATACCACGATCGATGTGGATCGCGCGGACGACCTGAAGGGTTAAATGGATCCTGCACTCTGGCTTCCGTCTCTGCTTGGTTTCGCGGTGCTGGCTCCGCTAGTATCGTTTGCGTTTATATTGTGTTTCGGACGCTGGTTGGGTTCGAACGGTGCCCTAATTTCCGTGGGTGCTATCCTCGCGTCCCTGGTTTTGTCCTTGCTTTCTCTTGGGATCTGGGTCGCCCACCATCCGATGCATTCGGAGGGGCACGGCGATGTCCATACTGATGACCACCATGCCTTGCAGTCCCATCAGGCCCATCAGGCCCTACAAATTCGACCCGTAGCGTTCATTCAGGGAGGTGGCGTAATTCCAATGCCGGTCGAGCCCGACCCGCATGCATCGGCCGCGCATGCTGCGCCGGTTCAGCATGGTACGGACCCCGTGTCTTACACCAAAGAGTATTGGCAATTGGGGCAGTTTGGTTCGTTGCGATTGACCATCGATTGCTATATCGATTCGTTGACCGTGACGATGTTCTGCATGGTCACCTTGATCGCGTCATGTATTCATTTTTATGCCATGGGATACATGCACGACGAATTGCACACGGTCACAGATCGCGAAGTGGTTTTATCCAATGGGGAAGTTCTAACTCGGCCGGGCCGTTATCCTCGATTCTTTCAGTTCTTGTCCTTGTTTTGTTTCAGCATGTTGGGGTTAGTACTGGCCGGCAACATCGCGATGGTGTTCGTGTTTTGGGAATTGGTTGGGATTTGTTCGTACTTCCTCATCGGTTTTTACATCGAGCGGAAGAGCGCTTCAACGGCGGCCAATAAAGCATTTATTGTCAATCGAGTTGGTGACTTCGGAATGATCATCGGCTTAATGGCGATTTGGTCGAGTGTGGGGACATTTGCGTTTGGTGATGTGAAAAATGCCGACGGGTCGGTGGAACGTTTGGGTCTGTTCAGCACTGTGCGACCGAAAGAAAACGGCCGCCAACTGCAAACGCCGGAGGGTATGGTGCGCTTGTCGGCGCGGGAAAATATTGCGGCTCTAGTCAAGTCGATGGGCCCTTGGGCCTCGCGGAAGGAAATTGAAACCGCCATTGCCGCCAAGATTCCAGAGTGGCGAAGTGGAAACAATGAAACGGGAACCAAGTACGGCTACTGGTTACTGGTTGTGGCTGGGGTAGGAATTTTTTGCGGGTGCGTGGGAAAGAGCGCCCAATTCCCTCTGCACGTGTGGCTGCCCGATGCGATGGAAGGACCCACGCCGGTGTCTGCTTTGGTCCATTCGGCCACGATGGTCGCAGCTGGTGTTTATTTGGTCGGTCGATTCTACCCAGTTTTCGCTCCTGAAGTGTTGCTCATCATTGCCGTTATCGGTTGCATCACGTTATTCATGGCCGCCACCATTGCCATCACCGCCACAGACATTAAGAGAGTCTTGGCGTATTCCACGGTTAGCCAGTTGGGATACATGATGCTGGGGTTGGGTGTGGGCGGCTGGTTGGGTGGCTTGTTGCACCTGATCACGCATGCTTTTTTCAAAAGCCTTCTGTTTTTGTGCTCGGGATCTGTAATTCATGCGGTTCACACGAATGACATGCGCGAAATGGGTGGTCTCCGCAAAAAGATGCCGATCACCGCCTATACGATGCTGATCGGTTGCTTAGCCATCGCGGGTATGCACATTTTCGTGGTGGGATTTAGCGGTCATTACTCCAAGGACGCCATTCTGGAACAAGCTTGGTCGTTCATGCAGCACAACAATTCGTTCCTGGCATCGGCCCTGTTTTGGACCGCTGCGGGGGGCGCTGGTATCACAGCTTTTTACATGTTTCGAATGTGGTATCTGACATTTGCCGGTACGCCTCGCAACATGGAGCGCTACGAACACGCGCATGAATCCCCCAAGTTGATGTATGTGCCGCTGATTATCCTGTCGGTATTTGCCACCGCGGTTGCCTGGAAAGGTTTGGATGCTCTCGTTGGCGCTTCGATCGCGCTCGCCATTTCCCTGTGGTTGATCATCCGTTATCCGCCATCGACGAATGCTTCTGGAGCTGGGCAAGATCGGCACGTCGCCAGCTCAGCCGTGGCGTCCTACGGGCCTGCGACGCCTAGCGACTCGCACACGTCTGGAGCGCGTCAGCAGGACCACGCTCATTCACAGACGGCTCACGATCACGATGGCACGCCTCACGCTGGCACGCCTCACGATGACGCGATTCACGGGCACGACACATTACCCCGGAATCTCGTTTATATCCCTTTTGCCTGCAGCATGGCGGCTTTGCTAATTGCGTTGATCTGGCAGATTTCTCCGCTGGCAGGGAGTATGGTTCTTGAGAACCTGTTGGAAGCGGCTCGCCCGGCTGGTGTGGGAGAGGGAACCGCAGCCGCTTTGGTGTCGATGAATTGGCCTGCCGAACATTTGTCGCATTTGGACGCAGTCAGAATTCCGGTCACGTTGTTGGCTACGGCCACTGCGCTGGGCGGAATTGCTTTCGCGACGGTGATGTATGGTCTTGGTTTGTTAAATCCGGACGAGGTTCGCCGGCAGTTTCACCTGGTTTATCGCTTCTTAGTCAACAAGTGGTGGTTCGACGAACTATATGACTTCCTATTGGTTCGACCGGTGCATGTTGCGGCAAGCTTGATTGCCAGTATAGACAAGCGTTGGATCGACGGATTTGTCCACGGATTAGCGGCGATTACCAAGCGGATTGCCGTCATTTGGGACGCGATCGCAGATCGGACCGTGATCGACGGTATTGTGAATCTGGTGGCTAGTTGGACTTACTCGATTGGCTTGACGGCTCGTGAGGTTCAAACCGGCAAAATTCGTCAATATGTGATGTTCATCGTCGTAGGCGCCATCGCCATCTTTGTGATCATCAGCTTTTTCTGGAATTCAAGCCTGGCGGGATAAATGGACAGCTCAACGATATTTTTGCTTTTCCTCAGTTTGATTGTGTTTTTGCCAGTGGCTGGCGCTTTAGTCCTGGCCTTTATGCCTGGAGACAAAACGGAACCCATACGTTATGTCACGTTAGGCGTGACCATCGTTGTGCTGTTCTTATGCGTCTACGTTTTCTTCCTGCGAGATGAGACAAAATTCGATGTTGCTACAGGTACGATGCAGACGGTGTTCAACATAGGCTGGATTCCGTCATTCGACATCGAATTCTTCATGGGAGTCGATGGAATCAGTTTTCCACTTCTGTTGCTTACCGCGTTCGTATCCGTGGTAGCCATGGGGGCAAGTTGGTCGATCACCAAGCACGTTAAGGCGTATTGCATTTTGTTTCTGCTCTTGGAAACGGGGATGCTGGGCGTGTTCCTGTCGCTTGACTTCTTTCTGTTCTACGTCTTCTGGGAAGTCATGCTGCTGCCCATGTACTTCTTGATTGGTGTCTGGGGAGGGCCTCGCCGGGAGTATGCGGCGATCAAATTCTTCTTGTTTACGCTGGTGGGCAGCGTGCTGATGCTGATCGCCATTTTGATGCTGTACTTCAACAGTGACTTACGAGCGGTCGCTCGAGTTGCCGCGAAGGGGGGAGTCAACTGGAAGAATCTACATATCGGCGAAGACGCGGCACGAAGAGCCGGAGCGGTATTGGCTACCGTATCCGATAGTCAAAACGGTAGATTGCTTTTGGTCCGCGGTGCTGATTCTCCAACTCGCCCTTTGTACGTCCAATTCCAAAAGGGGGACGATTCCGCGACCACGACCGCTGTTGCTCACGACGCCGGAAAAAATGAAGTCACCATCCGCCTTGCCCGAGGTCAATCGTCGGCCAAGGATGTGGCCGGGGCAATTTCCGCGGATTCGACCTTAAATGATGTACTGTTGGCTGCTGTGCCGGACGCCAGCGGCGCCGATGCAACCATACTGCCCGGCAGCGTCACCATTCCGGCTGCGAATCGTCAGGTGCATACATTCAACTTATTGGCGTTGGCAGCTATGGGGCAACACACGACCCTGTTTGACGGCCAACTGTTGTTCGGTTGGTCGCTGCAGGAGTGGGCGTTTTTGTTGCTATTTTTAGGGTTCATTGTCAAAGTTCCGTCGGTGCCGCTGCATACCTGGTTGCCCGACGCGCACGTCGAAGCTCCGACTCCCATATCGATGATTTTGGCGGGCGTCCTTCTGAAGATGGGTGGCTACGGGATTATCCGCATCTGCTATCCCATTTGTCCGCAAGCTGCTTACACGTTTGCCTATTGGATTTGTTTGGTCGGAGTTGTCAGCATGGTGTACGGAGGTTTTGCGGCACTCGCGCAAAAAGACTTTAAGCGGATGGTGGCTTATAGCTCGGTCAGCCACATGGGATATGTCGTATTGGGTTTAGGTGTTTGGTCGGCCAACGCTGGTTTCATCTACAATCCTGATTATTGGAACATGGGGGTCAAAGGCGCCATGTTCCAGATGATTGCACATGGGATTAGCTCTACGGGCATGTTCTTTATGGTCGGTGTGATTTATGACAGGGTTCATCACCGAAATTTGGATCAGTTCGGTGGATTGTTTCGCCGCATGCCAGTGTATACCGCGTTGTCGTTCGGCATCTTTTTCGCCGGTCTTGGACTTCCCGGCTTGTGCGGTTTTCCTGGCGAGTTTTTTGTCGTCTTGGCAACTTGGAATTTCAGCAACCTGCTGGCAGTGGTTTCGGCGTTCGTGGTAATCATTACTGCCGCCTACATTCTTTGGGCACTTCAGCGAGTTTATCTCGGTCCAGAATATAAGGGGCCACACGAAGAAAACTTGACACCCAGTAACCTTCGCGAAAACGTGATTGCGGGTGTGCTGTTCGTATTTGCGATCTTGCTTGGAGTCTTCCCGCATCAGACGGTCCTGCGATTCATGGATACCACGATCGATCGACAGGTCAACGAACTCGCCGACTGGACTCGAGTACATGATGGGGTTTCGGCAGGCGCCGTTGATGGAACGATCCAAGCCAGCAGACGTGAGGAGACCTCCGAAATTTATGGAGTGAACCCAGTCATCCCCGATGCAACAAGTGCCAGCAGCGGCAGTGCTAATAACGGCAGTCGACTCGCGGGGCCTGTCGATCGCGATACCGAGCAAGAATCGGATGCGGTCCCTGTGCTGGTGAATCCGGTGGCAACTACAGAGTAACCTGAGCGAACCCATTAATTAGGCGAAGCCAAAAGAACTGTGAACCTTCCAGAGTTAGTTAGTCAACTTGTCATCGACACGCACGGGGGAGCCGGTGGTTGGCTGCAACCTACGTCCGATTCTAGCATTGGCGCGTTCCTGCCCGAATTGACCTTGTGCGCGACCATCGTGCTGATGCTGATGTTGCGCATTCCCAATTGGGGTCGACGGATTGATACCTTTTGGATTGTCTTGTTAGGCACGGGAACCGCTTTATATATCTCAGCGCCTTGGCATCATCTGACGCTGGGCGCGGTGGATGTGAACGATCCGTCGTCCGTGATGCGGATGGAAATTTTCACGGGTATGTTGGTCTACGACCCGTTCACGGTCTTCATCCGTTCGGTGCTAATCTCATTTGCATTTCTATTTGCTATTTTCACTCGGCTGTCCGGAATTCCGGACCGAGAAGAGGCGCCGGATATCTATTCCCTCGTTCTGGGTGCCACGCTGGGGATGTGCCTGATGGCCTCAGCCAACCATTTGCTGATGGTTTTCATGGCGGTCGAAATGGCCAGTCTTCCCTCATACGCTCTGGCAGGCATGTTGAAGGGCCGGCGTGAAAGCAGCGAGGCGGCGCTCAAATACTCGATTTACGGTGCTGGGGCGTCAGGAGTTATGCTCTACGGAATCAGCCTGGTTGCCGGCTTGCTGAATACAGCGCATCTTCCCACCCTAGCGGTGGAGCTGGCGAAGAAACTGCCGGGAATGCCAGCCGAAGAGTATATGGTGCTGGCCTTAGCCGCGTTGATGATCATGGTTGGCTTGGCTTTTAAGCTTTCAGCGGTGCCATTTCACTTCTGGTGTCCTGACGTCTTCGAAGGGGCTGCGGCTGAAGTCAATGCCTTTCTAAGTGTGGCGTCGAAAGCAGCGGCGTTAGCTCTCCTAGTTCGAGTGACCGTGGGCTTCGGTTCGATTCCGCCTGAGGGGGTGCAACCGGGTGCACGAACCCTGGCCATCTTGTCGGCCAATGAGGCCGGTCAATCGGAAACGGCACAGCGGGAAAATTCAGAGCTGGAAATTTCTCAGCTGGACGTTTCACGACTGGACATCACGCCGCCCAAGGGATTATTTGCAGTGCCGGATCAACCTCCCAGTACGACCGGCTCGCTAGATAACCGGCTTGCGCAGAATCATGCGGTACAACAAAGTCTCCCCGCGAGCCCGATCGTCTTAAATCGTGTTGAGCTAATGGCGTCGCTGCAACCGGCTCGCGAGTTTATGGGCAAGCTGATCGCATTCTTGGCTGCAATTACCTGCACATTCGGAAATTTGGCCGCATATGGTCAGACCAATATCAAACGACTTCTGGCGTATTCGACCATTGCGCACGCGGGCTACATGATGATGCCCGTTTCAGCGATGATGGTGTTGGCGGGACGCGATCCGGCCGGAGCGGAACAGGCGTTGGGGGCCCTGGCGATTTATATCGCCATCTACTCATTTATGAATTTAGGCGCATTTGCGGTGGTCGCGTTCATGCGGAATGCCATGCGCAGCGAGCAGATTTCCGATTACGCGGGATTGATTCGCAAATGCCCAATGACGGCCATTTGTTTTTCTTTGATTTTGTTTGGTTTAATTGGGTTGCCGCCGCTATCCGGATTCATCGGGAAGTTTGCGGTCTTTGGGGCCTTAATGGACGCATACCAAACGGGTGGTCAATCGGCGACCTATTTATTGGTTCTGCTAATTATCGGTGGATTGAACACGGCGGTTAGCCTGTTTTACTATTTGAGAATCGTGAAGGTCATGACGATGGACCCCGAGCCTGAAAATCGCCCGCCTTTCGCCTTCCCAGAGGTATCTTTACAGGGCGCATTCATTTGCCTGGTGTCGCTCCCAACGATGCTGTTAATGTTGAACTGGGAAAGGCTCCGAACGGCGTGTTTGGCAGCCGCTCAATATATGTTCCCTGTTTAGTCTGCATTTACCTAGGCATACGCTTATTGCGATGAACGCTGCCAATACGAACGACATACTCAATCGCCTGTTGATTGTTCACTTCCGATCTTTGCCGCATTACCTCCACTATGCGACACCGTCGTGGCATCAAGGTGACGAGACAGCCCGCGACACGTTGCAAGTTATTACGGACGATCAGCTCCGGACGGTCGACCGACTGGGAGAGATGATTTTGGAAAACGACGGTACCGTGGAATACGGCGTCTTTCCCATGCTGTTCACCTCATACCATGACTTGGACTTTTCCTATTTATTGAACAAGCTGGTCGATCGACAAAAAAAAGACATCCGGGCAATTGAAGCGTGCGTCGAAATGTTAACGTTTGCACCGATGGCTAAGGCGGTTGCAGAAGAGTGTTTGGGTGCCGCAAAAGGGCATCTCGATTCACTTGAAGATTTACGAACCATCGCCCCGTTACTGGCCAATTGATCTCGCGGCGGAATGAGGGCCTGGCATCAAAATCCGGCCACTGCTTGAAACGCGACGTGGTCTCAATGGGGCGAATGCACGATTTGCGTTTCAAGCAGTGTTCGCCCAGGTCTGAGACTTTGGCCGGTATCTGTTGTCGATTCGTGTCTCAAACTTCCGATGTGTCATGCGCTTGTTTGATACTCACTCGCACCTGGACGATCCACAGTTCGATGCCACCCGAGCCGATGTTGTCGCTCGAGCGTCGGCAACAGGTCTGGAACGTATTATTTGTGTAGGCGTTTCGGCCGATTCCAGTAAACGCTGCGTGGAATTGGCGGCCACCTATCCCACGGTGTTTGCTGCCGTCGGCATACAGCCCAATCACGTCGCGGAGGCGGTGGCTGGGGATTGGGAACAGATCGTCGAGATTGCCAAATCCGGTCGCGTAGTTGGCTTGGGTGAAACGGGACTAGATCGTTTTTGGGACCGCAGTCCTTTTGCGCTCCAGCAGGATTATTTCGCTCGTCATTTGCAGTTGTCACAGGAAACGCAGCTGCCCTTTATCGTGCACATGCGCGAGTGCGATGAGGACGTTTTATCGATCCTGCGGGAAGCGCGCCGAGTGGGGCCGCTGCAGGGAGTCCTGCACTCTTTCACTGGCCAGTTGGCGACGGCTCAGGAGTGTCTGGAGCTAGGGTTGTACGTTAGTTTCGCGGGCATGGTGACTTACCCAAAATCCGAATCGTTACGGCAGATCGCCGCTACAATTCCTTTAAATCGGATTCTGATCGAAACGGATGCACCTTACTTGTCGCCTCACCCTAAACGGGGCCAACGCCCCAACGAACCTTCGTTGATACTGCATACGGCCGAATGTCTCGCAAAGGTGATGAATCTACCCGTGAATGAGTTCGCAACGGCATCGACAGAAAACGCATATCGTTTGTTTGCTCGGTGTCCCGCTCAATCTGTGACCAGGCAGGCAACGTAGTCGCCAACATGATAAATGATCCTCAGGTCTCGCGAACGTTGCGTGTGGCGGTGATTGGGGGCGGCATCAGTGGATTGGCCGCAGCTCATCGGCTCATGGAGATTGCGCCACAACTTTCGGTGCATTTGTTCGAGTCCAAACAGCGAATGGGTGGCATTCTAGAAACCTCGCGACCGAACGGTTTTCTTGTCGAACATAGCGCTGACATGTTTACCACGAACGAAGCGTACGCACTTCGGCTGTCTGAACGAATCGGTTTTGAGCACGAGCTGATCAGTACGAACTCCGAATTCCGACGCGCGTTTGTGATTCGACGCGGAAAACTCGTACCGATTCCGGAGGGCTTTGCGCTCATGAATCCGACGCGCGTCTGGCCAATGGTAGCTTCGCCGCTAATGAGCTGGCGTGGAAAATTGCGCCTGGCGGCAGAGTATTTTGTACCTGCCAAACGGGACGTTGCAGATGAAAGCATGGCGTCATTTGTTCGGCGGCGATTGGGACGCGAAGCATACGAAAGGTTAGTCCAACCCCTAGTGGGTGGTATTTATACGGCGGATCCGGAAAAGCTCAGTATGGCGGCAACGTTAGACCGCTTCCTCAAGATGGAACGCGAGCATGGCGGGCTAATTCGCGCAACCCTGGCCCGCCAGGCACTCGGGCAGGGGAGTAACCCCACAAGTGCTGTCCGCTACAACGACTTTGTCACACCGCGTCGTGGGATGTCGAGTTTCGTCGAAGCAATTGCTCGACGGTTACCCGAAAGTGCAATCTCCTTGAACCAGTCCGTAATTGGATTGCAACCACTGGATGAAGGCCGTTGGAGAATTCGGCTCGATAAGGAAAGTCTGGAATTCGACGCAGTAATCGTGGCTACTCCGGCGCACCCAACCGCTCAATTGCTCCGGCCATTTTGCCCCAGCCCTGCAGAGAAGCTGAGCAATATTCCTATGGCCAGCGCGGCGATCGTTGCCTTGGGGTACCAGCGGGATCAGATCGGACATCGTCTGGATGGTTTCGGTTTTGTGGTGCCAATCGTTGAACAGCGGCGAATCTTGGCATGCAGCATGTCAAGCGTCAAGTTTCCTGACCGTGCACCACCCGGATTGATATTGTTGCGCGTGTTTGTAGGGGGCGCCGTTCAACCTGAGTTGTTCGCACTTAGCGACCATGAGATCGAATCACTTGTGCAACAGGAAGTCTCGGAACTTCTGTCGATCCGAGGTCCACCCATCTTCCAGCAACTGGTGCGATGGACCAATGCCATGCCGCAATATCATGTGGGACACTGTGATTTGATAGCTCGCATCGAACGCGAGTTAACGATGTTTTCAACGCTGCAACTAGCGGGTAATGCTTATCATGGTGTCGGAATTCCCCAATGTGTCCGCAGTGGTGAACAGGCGGCGCAACGGATCGTCGAACTGTTAAGACATTCGAAGGGGGGGGCGGGGTCGCTTAGCGAGTGACGGCTCACTAGGGACCAGCAGGCAATGCAAAATGCAAAATGCAAAATGCAAAATGAAAAATGCGTAACAATTCAGCCGTCTGAAGTGTTCACAGGGATCGAAGGATGAAGTGTGCCACTTCTGGCAGCCGCCGGAGTCGACGTGGGAATTCGAAGACGGACTTTCGGCGGTAAGCCAGTGCTGTCTCCGGGGGGATTGGATTGGAACTACTCTTACCGGACTGCACACTGGCCTGCCGCTGAAAAAACGTGTACCTGATGCCAAACCCACTCCAGCGGCTGCCAGGTGGCACACTTCGTCCCTCCTCCCATTCCCCTCAATTAACTTCAGACCGCTAAACTGTTTTAAAAATTCAAATTGCATTCGCTCCCGTTTTTTCACTGCCGACGGCCTATTGGTGGGCCGGCGCTCGCAGCGCGAGCTGGTCCCGCGCTACGGCATCCTACACATATTACCGCCTGTCACGCCTGCCGTCGGATGGTTACGATCGTCTAAATGCAGGATGACCTCAACCCAGGGCAACGTAAGGCAGTGGAAACCTTGTCGGGACCGTTGCTAGTATTGGCTGGCGCGGGATCCGGGAAGACACGAGTCGTCACACTTCGTATCGCTAACCTGATACGGCATGGCACAGTACCAAGTCGCATCTTGGCCGTGACGTTTACTAACAAAGCCGCCGCAGAGATGCAGGAACGAATTGCAAAACTGCTCGGCAAGCGCCGACCAGATCGCCCTGTCGTCGCCACCTTTCACGCTTACTGTTTGAAAATCTTACGCCGTCATATCAAGCATCTGGGTTACCCGGATAAATTCACCATTTTTGATCGGGGTGAGCAGGAAAGTGTGGCCAGACAGGTGCTCCGCGATATTCGGGTTCCGGGCGAACTTTTGAGACCTAGCGATCTGCTGTATTACATTGGCCGTTGGAAAACAGCTTGCATCAGGCCGGGGGCAGCAGCGGCAGCCGCTAGTAACGACAAAGAGCATGCGGCTGCCGCCGGTTATCGTCGATACCACACGGCTCTCAAAAATTACGGCGCCGTTGATTTCGACGATTTGCTACTGCTTACTGAAGACTTGTTTTCACAATATCCCAAAGTTCGTCAGGAAGAGGCCGAGCGTTTCGACCACCTGCTGATTGATGAATATCAGGATACGAACGGCAGCCAGTATCGCATCGTCAAAGCGCTTGCCCAACATCATCGCAATTTGTGCGTTGTGGGAGACGACGATCAATCGATCTATGCCTGGCGAGGCGCCGAAGTTGAGCACATTTTACGTTTTCAAAAAGATTGGTCGAATGCCACCGTCGTTTGGTTGGAACACAACTACCGTTCGACGAAAGAAATCTTAGATCTGGCGAATCGATTGATCGCATTTAACAAAGTACGCCATCCGAAAGTGTTATTGGCGTGTAAGGAAGGAGGTGATGCACCACACATTGAGCAATGTCCCAGCGAAGACCAAGAGGCCCGCTGGGTCGTGGGGGATATTGGAAGACGGCTCAAGGAACCCGGTGCACATCCGCGTCACTTCGCGATTTTGTTTCGCACAAACGAACAACCGCGGGTGTTCGAAACAGAATTAAGGCGGGCCGGCATTCCCTATGTATTGATCGGTGGCATGTCTTTTTTCGACCGCAAGGAAGTCCGCGACATTTTGGCCTATCTGCGGGTTCTAGAAACTCCGCACGACGAGATTTCGTTGCTGCGCATCATTAATACTCCCGCCCGCGGAGTGTCCGCGAAATCGGTCGAACATCTGCTCAGCTCGGCTGTCGCTGCGGGCCGACCTATTTGGCAAGAAATGCAATCGACCGATACTCAGTCGAAACTCACCGATAACGCTCGAAAGGCGGTACGCGAATTTGTGGCCATGATGGATTATTTCCGACTGCGATTGCAACGGGAACCATTAGTCCAAGTAGCGCGAGAACTGATCGCTCAGATCCGCTACCAATCCGATATCGAGCGCCTTTACCCGGATGTGAACGAGCAACAAGCCAGGTGGACTTCAGTCGAGCAGCTTGTGAACGCGCTGACGGCTTACGAACAAGAGGCCAAACATCCCACGTTAACCGACTTCTTGGATGACGTCATGTTGGGTGGGCGCGATTTTGATAATGAAAAAGACAACCAAATGGGACGCAATGCAATTGTGTTAATGACGTTGCACAGCGCGAAAGGACTCGAGTTTCCGTATGTCTATATGGTTGGACTAGAAGAAGGGATCTTGCCTCACCACCGCAGTTTAGGCGAAGACGACAAAGCCATCGAAGAAGAACGGCGGCTTTGCTACGTTGGGATCACTCGAGCACGACAGCGGCTGACATTATCGCTTTCGTTGACGCGCCTGAAGTGGGGGAAAGCTCGCGACACGGTACCCAGCCGTTTTTTGTTCGAACTCACGGGCCGAGCGCAAAAGGCCCTACTCTATCGACAAATAGTCACTGGCGCGCCGCAACGGTTTGGCGCGGCTGCGAAAAAACTTCCGCCACCCAATACGAAGGACAAACCGGCCTCAGCGACCGGCAAACCCCCGAAGAAATCTGCCACGAGGCGTCGTCCTCCCGGGAAATAATACAGATAGAGATTATTGCTCTTGCCGAGGACAGCAGGCTCGTCGACATTACTTGGGCAGCGCCACGGTTGCTAGTGACCCTCGACGTGACTTCCTGTCCCCTGCCAGCTTGCCTGGCGGGAACACTAGGTTGAATCACTGCGCCGACAACAAACAGGACTTCCCAGGAGAATAGGATGGCAAAAGAGAAAGCAAGCGGTGGCAAAAGCACCGAAAAAGTACCAGTAGAACTTACGGCAAAGGATAAAAAGACCCTTGGTTCCTTGCGAGATATGGCGGATGGAGTAGTTCAGTCAGCGGAACGTGGGCGAATCCCCAGGATAAGGGCGGCTTTCAGGGTCAGTTGCATGGTCATTGTCATCTCCTC
>JANNPR010000331.1:0-4367 GCA_031400345.1 Planctomycetota bacterium
CCGAGGGTGCTATCGAGTTCGAATCGCTCGACGTCCACTACAGCGTGCCCGGCCTTGTGATGAGCCTGAGCGCGCGCGAAATCGGCCGCCTTGGCGGGCAAGCGCTTTCGGCGGCGGTGTATCTGACCCTGGGCGCCTTGCTCGGCCGGTTCGTCAAGGATCGATTGCTCAAAGCATACTTTCTCATCGTGGCTGCCACCCTGACCGTATCGGTGGGCGTAAGCCGAGTGTATATGGGGGTCCACTACCCAAGCGATGTTATAGCGGGCTGGGCCGCGGGACTCGCCTGGGCGATTGCCTGTTGGATTATTGCCAGGAATATGCAACATCACAATATTGTTGAAACCGATGTGTCACAGTCCGGTGGCAATGAGTTGGGCATTCGAACCCCGGAAATGGCTCCGACAGAAACGATAAAATAAACAGCGCGCGACACTGTTGCTAACGATTTGATCCGTCGACTGGTTTTTCCAGATTCTCGCGTCGAAGTGGCACTGTCCAACTAGCTGCCGGCAGCGGCGGTAGGCGCATTTAGAAGCTTTTCCAGAAGGCTGGCAATGTCCTGGGCATTCTTGTCGCCTGATCCGACGCGGATCAATCGAACCTTCCCCGCTTGATCAATGATAACGACGTGGGGAATTCCAGAAACCGCGTAGTAATCAGTTACTTTGCTTTCCATGGATTGCACACCAAAGCGATGATGCAGATTATGATCATCGGCGAACTTTTCTAGCATCTTCTGCTCTTCTTCCGTCGGCACTTTCTCTTGCGAACGAACCGCGCGACCTGCAGCATCATCCCAGGCGTAGTTGTAATACTTAGTTAAGCCGATGATGACCAATCCCTTGTCCGAGTATTTTTCATGCCATTCGCGCAAGTGCGGAAAGGTGGCAATGCACGGGCCGCACCACACCGCCCAGAAGTCAAGTAATACGACCTTGCCCTTTAAGTCCTCGTCCTTCAGCGGAGACCCATTCACCCAGGCTTCCACTTCTAGCGGCGCCGCGTCTTTCCCAATCAGTGCCAGGATCTTTTTGCCAGATTCAATGCTCCTCTCCAACGACGTCAGGATTTGGCCGTAAGCGTTGATCTGCTTTGTAACCGCTTGGTTCTTCGTCGACTCTTTGAGCTTTGTCAGTTTGTCTTTCGCAGTGGCCAATAAAGCCTCCGCTTTTTCTGGTTCGGAACGTGCCAGCGGGGAAATCTCCTGAGAGATTTTGCGGACGTATTTGTTAAGTGCAGTCACGTCGTCAGGGTTGGCATCCAGCTTTTGTTCGAAGTCGGCGAGCGGAATTCGCAGTAGTTCCAGATGGTCTCGATATGACCGCACCGTGTTCATGCCTCTGTCGACCAGCTTCTTCGCATCCTCATCGTCGGGCGTCAACTCTTTAAGTACTTTTTGCAACTCGTCGAGTTTCTTTTCCGCTTGGTCGATATCCGTCGTGACGATGGCGTTAATAGTGCTGAACTGTTCGTTCAAGAACGAATTCAGCGATATTTTGTCATTGGGGTTTCCCTTGAGTTTCTCGACAGTTACCGAGGCAGCCGGCCGATTAGCCTGACCCTCTTTCGCTTTGGTGTCATCAGCCAAAGTGATTCCACGGACCGAGCTGAAAAGGACAACTGAGAGAAACAATCGTTTCATGGATCGCCCCTTAAATGTTGAGTGCCCTGGGCAAAGATGGGGATAAGTGATGCCGAACCGGCAAGTATTAGAAGTCTTGCCCAACCGCTTCACAACTAGGCCAGTGGCAGGGGCAGTCGGCAGACACCGTCGGGTGGGACAAGCCGAGTGTCGCCCACCCATCGGATGCTCGGTGGAATCGCTCAGAACCATTCGAGTGGTGGGCCGACAAATCTACTGCCCAATGTATCCGGCCTAGCGCCTCGGGACACCAATTTGCCGAGCTCGCCGCACTAAATCCAGAAATTCGGCTCGGTAACCGTTCGGATCGTACTCCAGTGTCGAACTCGCGATCTCTTCGACCGCGGAAATCGTGGCGCTGCCGCAATACTGCGAGGCCCGCAAGAGAAGCCCGAATTCGGCGACCGCTGCGGCAAACTGGAAATCTTGCGTGGCATCAGAAAACCGCTGACCATGATCGGTGAGCGCGAATTCGCGGCGAACACTTGTCGTTCCATCTGGCTGCTTAAATCTCAAGGCTAGTGTGAGCAATTCGCCAGACTTGGCTGCATCACTGAGTTGTCCGGCTGGGGGCAGAGGGGTGCCGTTTTCCTGTCCCGCGGCGAGAGCTTCGGGCGTTCGCTGATATTTCAGTGTGGCAGGGTCGATCGACGCCGCGACGGGCGACGCTCGACGCACGGGAACGATTTCGTACAGCGCCGTCACCGTGTGGCCCGCACCGATCTCTCCGGCGTCTTTTGCGTCATTGTCGAAATCACGGGCCGCCAACAGCCGATTTTCATAACCGATTAAACGATATGCTTGCACCACGGCTGGATTAAACTCAATCTGAATTTTTACATCCTTGGCGATCGTAATCAGGCTTCCCGTCATCTGCTCAACGAACACCTTGCGGGCTTCGCGAAGACCATCGATGTATGCGTAAACGCCGTTGCCGTGATCGGCTAATTTCTCTAGCTTCGCGTCTTTCAAGTTACCTTCGCCAAAACCCAGCACAGTCAGAAACACACCCGTCTTCGCTTGTTTTGCGATTAAGTCTATGAGCGCATCGTCGCTGGTGATTCCCACGTTGAGATCGCCATCGGTGGCCAGTATTACTCGGTTCGTGCCTTCCGCAATGAAATTGGCCACGGCCTTATCGTAGGCCAACTCGATCCCCGCACTGCCGTTCGTTGACCCGCCAGCGGAGAGCGAATGGATCGCGGAAAGAATGCGTTGCTTTTGTTCACCGTGCGACGTGTCCAGCCGTAAGCCGGCCTCCCCAGCGTATGTAACAATCGTGACGCGGTCATTTTCGGTCAGTTCATTGACAAGCAACTCCATCGCCTGTTTCAGTAGGGGCAATTTGTTCTGATCGGACATCGATCCAGAGACGTCCAGCAGGAACACAAGATTACTCGCCGGCCGAGCTACCTTTTGTATTTCTCGTCCTTTCAATCCAATGCGCACCAACCGGTTGCCCAGGCTCCAGGGACACTCTGCCACTGCCATGTTCGCAGCAAACGGCGTATCCCCGGTAGGCGGCGGATAGTTATACGAGAAATAGTTTACGAGCTCCTCGATCCGAACCGCATCGCGCGGCGGCATTTGGTTTTGGCTCAAGAACCTCCGCACGTTGGCGTAGGACGCTGTGTCGACATCGATCGAAAATGTCGAGAGCGGCTGGCTCGTGGCAGGTAAGAACGCATTTTCTACAATCGGAGCGTATTTTTCGTCTGTCGGATGCTCGTAGTAATGCAGTTGTTCAAGTCGTTCTTTGCTCCATCTCCTACTTTCGCCCAACATAACTGTCCCGCCACCGGGTGCCCTTTCGGCAGCTTGCAGATTGTGGCCGTCGGTCGCGCGATACCCACCCTGGCGACCATAGTAATCGCGAAAAGTTTCTCCACCGATTCCCATTGCGCCTCGACTCGCGCCAAGACCACCGCCTCCGCCTGGCATTCCCGCCATTCCCATGCCCGGCGTTGCCGACTTTCCCACTGGCGATCCTACCGTCATGCCACTCATACCCGGCATTCCGCCACTCATACCCGGCATTCCGTCACTCATAGCCGGCATTCCCGCTCCGCCGGTGTCACTTCTGGGCATCGCCGCCCTCAAACCCGGCACATCAGACATACGGGGAATTCCTTTATGCACTCCTGTGTCGCCGTTAATGCCGCCCAAGCCTCGTGCGAGACCTTGACCCGCTGCCTCGCTTTCGCGTCCGATTGCCTCGGTTCCCGAGAACCTTGTCTCGCGCGTCTCGCGCTTGGATTCGGAGTAGTAGTCACGGTTTGTAACGGGTTGCGATACACTCGTTCCTGCGGCCACCGAACTCAAGTCACTAAGTAGTAAGTGACCAGCAATGGGATTACCCGCCTCGCTACTCATAATCACTGATTGACCGGTCGTGCTCGCGAGGTCGTCGGCCAAGGGTGTCCGAGCCACGGTTGACTCGGGGAGCGCTAAAAAACTAGCATCGTTGGGGACCGCGGCGGGAGAATTCGGCGGATGTTTAAGGTGAGCAGTTCGCCGAGCAGACTCTCGATAAGATTGATCTGCTGGCTGCATGAGCCCTACCAATAAGCACACCATCGCTCCAACCACGCACCATTCGATAACGGAAAAACGCCGAAGCCACGTGCGTTTGCCTTCGGTGGCGCCACGTTTGCTCGGCAGTTCGACTTCCATCGCCTGAAGACGTTCGTCAACAGCATTCAGGATACCTATCGACCTGGAC
>JANNPR010000369.1:0-2719 GCA_031400345.1 Planctomycetota bacterium
CCAACTTGTCTTTTTTGTAGACCGGCAGCACGAGATTCATTTGACCAACCGGAGCCGGCACTGAAAGATTGCCCGGCGAAAACGATTCAAAGTACAACCGGCCGTTTGCGTCGGCGCCGGTTATACCCAGCGCGATTCCCGCCCTGTCATTCGGGTTGGGAATTGCTTCCAGAACACCGTCGCTGTCGAGCACCAAGAAACCGTTGTTATTGCCGCCATTGCCGATGGCGATGCCCAACGGTCCAACAGCCGCCAGGAAATGAATGCCCGAGCCGTAAATCTTGGCCCCCACGCCGGCCGTCGTGGTGTCGTAAAGGAAGGGACGCGGGTTCGCTGGATTGGACAGATCGATCCCTAAGTCGAGGTTAATGTTCGCCCCGACCGACACGTCGAACAGCGCTGAACCGCGAGCGTCGACCAGGTTGCCGATTCCAGGTACACCCAGCGAATCCAAATCCAGATTCAGTTTGTGTTGTTTGCTATAGCCCGGGTTGTAGTTAATTTCCACTCGCAAGGCGCGCTTGCCCGGCGTGTTGTCTGGCATCAATTCGGCGGTCGGTCCGTCACCTGGAGTCACGGGCAAACCCAAGGCCTTCTCCAGTGCGGTCTCGAGTTTTTCTTCTAGTGCAACTAAGGAGTTGATCGCGTCATCCCCAAAGTCCTTGATCGCATCTTGGAATCGCTTCGCCGCATTTACCAGGTCGCCGAGATTTTGGTCAAGTAGCGGGATATTGTCTTGCAAGAACGAAACGGCCTCGATCGAAGCGAGCAGCGTGGTCACCCGATCCAACAGTGCGGTGATCGCGTTCTTATCAACGGCGCCGAAATCGCGCAGCGACTCAAGCTGAGGACCGTAATCGACTGACAAAGTGTTCGGGTCTGCGAGGTTGGTCCAAGAAATCGTCACACCGGGGTTTGCGGCGACCGCTCCCCAAGGTAAGGCTCCACTGGCGGGCAGCGAGAAGTTCGCGGTCCCAGTGACTACGGGCGTGTTGGCAATCGTGCTGATATCCTTTAGCCCCGCCATCAACTCCGCAAAGGTCAGCCGGCCATTGTTGTTCGGGTCCTTAAGCGTCACCGCGATCCGCTGCTGGCTGGCACCGGTGCCGGCCGGGTTGGCCGTCGCTCCGTTACCGAGCGCCACGGGAACCAGGTTCAGCATACTCGTGCCGTCAACATCAGCCGCAACCAGGTTGGCGTTTCCCGCGAGACGCGGCACGTTCCCCCCGGACGCCACTAAAAAAGCATGATTGGCCAGCGTATCACCGTGTAGCGGCAGTCCATGAATCACGAACTGACCGGTGTCGTTCGGCGTGTCCGTCGTGGCCAGGATACCCAACCCCACCCCTCCCAACCCGGCCAGCGATCCATTCGCCCCGACGATCGAGAAATCAGCAGCTTCACCCCGAGTCTTGTCAATGAACTGGAAGTGATCAACGTCAATGCGGACTTCGAAACCGGAGGTGCCGACTGCGGACGGCACAGCAGCGGTAATCTTGTTCAACACGTCCCCCGCCGTCGTCGCGCCATCCAAGTTCACTTCGAACGACGCGCCGTTGCTGAGTGTAAACCGCAGATCGGTTTTGCCGTCCGGAGTACCCACGCCCAGGATGCCGCGACCGGCGTTCAGCGTACTCAGTACAGTGCCGTTCGTCAGCACAAACCCATTGCCAACGGGTTGGCTGAGATCGATGGAAAGCGTGAACACGACGGCCGCATCACCGCTCAATTCGCCCGTACTCGTCGTCGTCACACTGGACAGATCGCCGAGTCCTTCTTGGAAGTTTAACGGCACCTTGCGGGCAGCGATGTTGCTGGCGAGGTTCAAGTTGAGCGACAGGACCTTCGTCGCTGTGTTAAAGCTGCCGCCTGTGAGTGACGTGCCTAGTCCGGTGATCAGTTCTTGTAGCGACTTGACTGCAGCTTTTCCGTTGGAGTCCTGGAATAACCCGGTGACTCGTTCCTTCCATACCTGCGATAGGTCGATGACGTCGCCCAGCGTCGCCTTGGCGGTGAATTTCACTCGGTCATCCAACACATCGCTGGTGCGCAGGTTTTGCAGGAACGTACCGAGCTGCGAAAACGTCGCGGCAAGCTCCGTAGCATCCAGTTCTACGAGCTGCCGCAGCCCGCCCAACCCGCTCGTGTTAATCGCCAGGGGCGCGCCAGAGAAAAGATTATTTGGAGCACCCACGGCAATCGTACCGTTTTGACTTGCTCCAAACAGATTTGCCGATACCGGAATCGTGCTCGTGGCCGAACCCGTAGCCGTCATGGTAAACAGGCTAGCGAGCGGGTTCTTAACAATCTCGCCCAGCGTGAGGCGTGCGCCGTTTCCAGCCGGATCGGCGGCAACCATGAGTACGTTTGCTTCCAACAAGAAAAACGGTTTCTCGGCCGAGAGGTCGACGAATCCGCCTTGCAAATTCAACGGAACTTCGGCGCCGCCCGACGCGAAAACGTCGAGACTTGTAAATTCTAAAAAGAACGAATCGTTCAGGCTTGCTTTGGTCAGGTCGAGTCCCAGACTAAGGCGCGTATTGAGCGATGTAGCCAGATCGAGCTTGGGATTGCCTGTCAGGTTTAATCCTGCGTCGCGCGCTCCCGGGCCAAGGTCCAGCGGCCGCGGAGTGATGTTGAACTGCTCTAGATCAAGCGACACGCGAAATGTGTTGGGCTGCAAGTCGAACGTTACATTCGACAGGCCGGTAAGTTCTGG
>JANNPR010000416.1:0-2584 GCA_031400345.1 Planctomycetota bacterium
CCGGCCGCCAATCTTGCCGGTGGTTAAATGCGGATCGTGCTCAGGTCGGTAACCGACGGTTGCTGTGGCGTTGTCGGTCGTAAATAGAATCAGAGTCTTTTCGCGCAATCCCAGTTTGTCGAGCTCGGCAACAAGTTTCCCTACGGTCTTGTCGAGATACTTGATGTTGTCATCGTAAAGCTGTTCGGGCTTGGCGTCGGACTTCGAATCGGGCGTGCGTAGGATCGGTCCATGAATTAAATGTTCCGACAGATAAAAATAGAACGGCTGATCGCGATGGCGACGCATGAAATCGACAGCGAAATCGGAGGCTACATCGGGATAGTAAATTTCTTTGTCGCTCGACACTTCCGTTCCGTTCTTGGTGTAGCTCTGTTTCCAGTACCACCCCGAAGCAGTTGGGTCGGTGATAAATTCATCGAAGCCCCAATCGCCGGGTGTATCGGACATCTGCCGCCATTTGCCTGCCATGCCCGTGGCGTATCCGGCCTGTTTTAATATTCTGGCAAGCGACGGCTCGTCCTTGTAAGATGGCTGCCCGGCCGTCTGGTTCGTCAACCCGCCCGTGCGGAAGCCATATCGCCCAGTCATGATCAGACAGCGAGAGGTGCCGCATAGCGGTGTGGCGTAGCCCCGTTCAAATCGAGCGCCAGATCGAGCCAACGCGTCGATGTTCGGCGTCAACGCCTTGGCCCGATCGGAGCCATAACAACCGACGCTGTCGATGCCACAATCGTCGCCGAAAATGAAAACGATGTTGGGACGCTCTGGAGCCGCCGCCGCAAGTTGAATGGACGAGACCGACGTCGCCATCATCATGGCTACGACGAAGAAGCATGGAAAGATATTAGATCTCACCGGCAAACCTCCTTTAAATTGGCATGGAACTTGAAAACGGCAACTCGATCGCGTACACCGGGTTTATGTTCATTTGTGAACCACGAAAAACACGAAACAGACGAAACGGAAGAGCAGATCCTTCAGCGTAAAGTACGGGAAAGTGCCCAACAAGTCACCCGACGGGCCAAATCTGACATGTTCCTGGGCCTGATAAATTCCGTTGTATGCGGCAACTTTGCCAAACTTCCAGGAGTATCTGACATGCACCTCAGTCGTCCGATCATGGTCGCACGTTGCTTACTGGTCGGCGGCGCCTGTTTGGCGGCCCTAAGCACATCTAGGTCGTTCGCGCACGAAGGGCACGAGCATCCGCCCAAGCTTGCCAAGCCGGCAGAAGTATACAAGCCGAGCGTCATGCCCGATCGGGTAGTACTCACTTGGGCCGGCGACCCTATGCGGACGCAGGCGGTTACCTGGAGAACCTCGACCGAAGTCACCAAGGCCTTTGCGGAAATCGCCGTTGCCGAGGCCGGTCCCGCCTTCCCAAAGAAAGGGAAACAACTCGTAGCCGCCACTGAGGCGCTCAAGACCGATCTGGGTCAGGCTCACTATCATTCGGTGCGATTCGAAGAACTCACGCCGTTCACTAAATATGCATACCGGGTTGGTGATGGTGTCAATTGGAGCGAATGGTTTCACTTCAGCACGGCCAGCAGCGAGCCGAAACCGTTTTCATTCATCTACTTCGGCGACGCACAAAACGATATCCGCTCGATGTGGTCGCGCGTTATTCGGGAGGCATACGGCGACGCACCCAAAGCCCGGTTCATGATCCATGCGGGCGACTTAGTCAACAAGGCCGAAGCGGACGCGGAATGGGGAGAATGGTTCGGCGCCGGAAACTGGTTAAACGCCATGGTGCCAAACGTTCCGGTACCTGGCAACCATGAGCAGGCAAAGGCTGAGGACGGAAGCCGGCGGCTGTCGCATCATTGGCGGCCGCAATTCACCCTCCCAGAGAACGGTCCGTCGGGACTCGAGGAAGTTTGCTACACCTTCGTTTATCACAACTTGCGGATCATCGCACTCGATAGCAACAGTCAGATCGACGTGCAAACGCCATGGCTAGACAAGGTGCTGGAAGAGAACTCGTCACCGTGGGTTGTGTGCACTTTCCATCATCCGATTTTCTCGACGGCGCAGAACCGAGACAACCCGACGCTGCGGACCGCCTGGAAGCCAGTTTTCGACAAGTATCGCGTCGACCTGGTTCTCACGGGCCACGACCACTCCTACGGCCGCACGGGCCTCGACACGCCGCAGACCGTTACCGAAACAGTCAGCAACGTTGCCACGGGCGTCAACCGAGTCGATGCGAAAACCGGAACGGTATATGTGGTCTCGGTCAGCGGGCCGAAAATGTACCACGTGAACCGCAAGCCCTTCATGAAGCGAATCGCCGAGGATACACAGCTGTATCAGATCATCCACATTGACGGCGACACGCTACGTTACGAATCTCGCACGGCGATCGGCGATGTCTACGACGCGTTCGTGCTTCGTAAACGGGCGGGAAAAGTCAACGAAATGAGCGAGCAAATTCCAAACACGACGGAACGCATCCGCGCCGCCACTCCTGAGGCAGCAGCACGCTAAACAACATCAGAGGACACACGGTCGTAGTAGTGCGTCCATTTCAAATTGGTGTTGTAGTCGGAACACGAAGTGTGCCGTTACGCCACAT
>JANNPR010000450.1:0-6464 GCA_031400345.1 Planctomycetota bacterium
GGGTGGGACAAGATCGCGAAGCGAGCGACGGCCCACCAATGGGACTACCGCTAATCATGTCGTAGGGTGGGACTTGTTCGTAGGATGGGTACTCCTGCCCGTCCAATGCCGAGAACGGACGGGCAGGAGTGCCCATCCTACATCAATGCGCCGGACTATTTAGCGTCCTTGAGCTCCATTACCTCAACCTTGCGAATAGAAACTTTGCTACCTGGGTCGTGTTGCTGAAAGGCGAAATGCCCTTCCTTGAACGTCTGGGCGAAGTCGAGATGTTCGAATAGCTCGTCCCCGTTGATCGTGATCTTGATGCGTGTCACGGCCTTGCCGCGCCAAACGTCATCGCGGACTTCGAGCTCGTAGGTGAACCAAGCGTCTGGTTCCACGAGTCGCTTGTAAACGTGGCACATCCCGTAGAGCGAGCCGGTGCGGATTGGGTCCGTGTGGGTGCTGTCGATTTGGGCTTCGTAACCGTCAGTGAAACCCGGCTTGCGGGTCGTGCGAAAATAAAGACCAGAGTTTCCTTTGTCGTTGATTTTCACCTCGGCGCGGTAACGAAAATTCTTATACGGCCCTTTTGTGCAAACCAACATTGACGCGACCCCGGAACCGGACAATGCACCTTCTTTAACCTCCCACACGCTCTTCTCATTGCCGACCTTTTCCCAGCCTTCCAGCGTCTTGCCATCGAATAGGGAAACCCAGTCTTTGTTCTGAGCATGAGAGCCGCGGGCTAAAAGACATACAATCAGCCCGAGTGCAGTCAATGCGAACCAGCGAAGTGAGCGAATCATGTTGTCGTTCCTCTTAAAAATAGTTGGCAGTCAGCAGTCGGCAGTTAAAGATTAAATCTATGGCTCATTGCCGTGCCACCAAGTGGTGGCAGTTTGTGGCTTCTAATAATTTACCCGGTTTCACCGCTCGCTGCCTACTGCCCCTTCTGCCGACTGCCGACTGCACACTAACTCCTAGCTGCCGCCAACGCCGCTTCGTAGTTGGGATGATCGGCAATTTCCTTCACGTACTCGACATGTGTCAGGGTCCCTGCGGGATTCAGAACGAAGATGGCACGAGCTAGACATTGATCGAAAGGTCCACCGGAAATAAGCACCCCGTAATCTTCACCAAACTTCGATGAACGATGAGCACTCAGCGTGGTGACGTTCTCTACACCCTCGGCGCCACACCATCGTTTTTGTCCGAACGGCAGGTCGGTACTGACGACTAACACCTCAACATTGGCTAGATTTTTAGCTTGCTCGTTGAAGTTTTTTGTCTCTGCGTGGCAAACGGGTGTGTCGAGCGACGGGACCGTGGCAATGACCCGAGTTTTCCCGGCGGACGAACCAAGCGAGATGTCCTTCAGGGTGTTGTTTTGAAGGTTGAAGTCAGGAGCGGTGTCCCCAACCTTCAACTCACGGCCTGTCAAGTTGGTGGGTGCACCCTTGAGGGTGATGGCTCCGGTCCGTGTCTGTGCCATGCTCGATACTCCCATTTCGTTTTGGTTGATTGTTTAGATGTTCGAATGAAGGTGAAGTATGCCAAATAGAACCCGACCTATATATGGGCTGAGGAGGAGAATGCTCTCACGGCTGGCATAGAATCTGGGGGAGTCGAGTCGGGGTCATTGGCAGGGCACGGTACTCCGCCAATTTGCCGCTCCCCCGGCCAGTTTGATCGACCATGGTGCTGTCAGGGTCCGCTGGCAAAACGGTCTGGCAGTCTCACTTCTCTAAGCCGAGCCTCTCCAAAGCCCGCATTGTTCGTCGGCTCTCGTCAAGCGAGGCATGTAATCTTGTACGTTTTACAATGTCAGGCTTCAGGCGACGTTTTAAGTACTGTTGCGATGACGTGGCCTGAAGTGGGCGCGCAATTTGCGACTGTTTCGCGACACAAAGTTGTCCTATCTGATGCGGGTGTCACTATCCGCAATATGGGTGTGTAGTATGTTCTTGTCTTCGCACCGCGAACTACTTTTGAACAGGTAACCTCGATGATTCCCAATCGATTTTTCACTCGGCATCTTCGTTCTCGACATGTTAGGAACCTGGAAGCAATCCGAAGCAATTCCCGACGTCGGAATTTGCTCATTGAGCAATTGGAGATGCGTTTGCCTTTGGCGGCCGAAATTGCAGTCTTCGACGGTCTGACCGCGATTACGGATGGCGGAAGTTTGAACTTCGGCAGCGCGACGCCGGGGACTGCGCTGCTCAAGACTCTTACCGTCCGCAACTCGGGCGATGCAAATCTTACGCTGACACCGCTGGTCGCGGCGTCTTTCCCCGCGGGGTATAGCTTGGTCTCCAATTTTGCGGACACCGATCTGTCACCCAGTGAGGCGACTACGTTTGGGGTACAGCTATCCTCGCCATCGAATGGCAGCTTTTCCGGAAGCATTTCGTTTGCGAATACCGATTCGGACGAGAACCCCTTCGATTTAAGTCTTAGCGGAGTTGTGGCGCCAGCTCCCGTCATCATGGATGACGGGGACGTGGGATATTCAAGTTCCGGTGCATGGACCACCCACGGCGTCGGTGGATTCCAGAACGATTATCAATACAGCACCTCAGGGGCGGGAAATGACGTTGCCACCTGGACCTTCAACGTTTCGCCTGGTCGCTACAAGGTTTCGACGACGTGGTTTCCACATCCCAATCGGGCCACCAATTCGCCATTTCAAATCTTCAACGGATCCGCGCGGTTAAATACCGTTAATATCAATCAAGAACTTGCTCCTAACGACTTCAACGACGGGGGTGCGGCCTGGGAAAATCTGGCCGGACCCTATGATATTTCCGCGAACACATTAGTCGTTCGCTTGGCAGACAACGCCAACGAGTTCGTGATCGCCGATGCAGTACGTATTGAACGGATCGGTGACATTATTTTGGCGCCTGAGATCACGGTCACCAATGGTAGCATCAACTTGACTGACGGTGGTACGCTTAACCTCGGCAGCACCACACTTGGGGTAGCCGTCGACAAGACTGTCACGATTAAGAACGACGGCGCAGCCAACTTGACATTAACTCCAATTAATGCCGCCATCTTACCTACAGGCGTTACGCTGGCGTCCAACATCGGTTCCGCGACATTGGCACCGAACGCTTCGACCAGTTTCACTTTGAGGTTGGAGTCAGCAACCGCCCGAACGATCAACGGGGCGCTGGCCTTCAACAACAATGACAGCGACGAAAACCCGTTCAATCTAAGTTTCAGCGGAGTAGTCGCGACAATCCCGGTCATCATCGATGACGGCGACGCGGGATATTCGAGTACCGGGGCATGGACCACCCACGGTGTCGGCGGATTCCAGAGCGACTATCAGTACAGCAGCTCGGGCCCGGGAAACGACGTCGCCACTTGGACATTCAACGTTTCGCCGGGCCGCTATAAGGTTGCGGCAACTTGGTTTCCACATCCCAACCGGGCGACCAATACGTCATTTCAGATCTTCAACGGATCCACGCCGCTTAATACCGTAAATATCAATCAGGAACTTGCTCCTAACGACTTCAATGACGGGGGGGCCGCGTGGGAAAACCTGGCAGGACCGTACGATACTTCCGCGAACACCTTAGTCGTCCGCCTGACAGACAACGCCAACGAGTTCGTAATCGCTGACGCTATTCGAATCGAACGGATGGGCGACATTGTGGTGGGGCCAGAGATTGCAGTCCAGGACGGCAGCGTCGACGTAACGGATGGCGGAACACTTAATCTTGGCAACACCCTACCTGGTGTAGCCCTTGATAAGACCATTTCGATTCGCAACGAGGGGACTGCGAACTTGACGTTGACGCCGATTGACGGCACGACTTTGCCTGCCGGGATTTCGCTAGTCTCAAACATCGGTGCTGCTTCGCTGGCTCCGAACGCTGCGACCACATTTACATTGAGATTGCAGTCAGCGACGTCTCAAACCTTCACCGGGGCGCTGGCTTTCGCCAGCAATGATAGCGACGAGAATCCGTTTAACCTCAATTTCACGGGCGTAGTGGCCGCGGCGCCTGCGGTCGCAATCCTCGATGATGGCGACAATGGGTATTCGAGCAGTGGCGCGTGGACGATTCACCCCGTTGGCGGCTTCCAGAGCGATTATCAGTACAGCACCTCGGGCCCAGGGAATGATGTGGCTAATTGGACGTTCAGCGTTACGCCAGGTCGCTACCGAATTGCCGCAACTTGGTTCGCGCATCCCAATCGGGCAACCAATGCACCGTTTCGGATTTTCAACGGCTCAACGTTGCTTAATACGGTAAACATCAATCAAGAATCTACTCCCAACGATTTCAATGACTCGGGCGCCGCCTGGGAGAATCTGGCCGGACCCTATGATATTTCCGCCAGCACTCTTGTCGTACGTCTGGCCGACAATGCCAATGAATACGTGATCGCGGATGCAATCCGAATTGAACGGGTCGGCGACCTTGTCGTGGAACCGGAAATCGCGGTCTCTGATGAAAGCGGGATTTTAGCCAATGGTGGCACGCTCAACTTGGGCAGCACGACACCTGGAGTTTCGCTAGACAAAACCATTACGATTCAAAACGACGGAACGGCCAGCTTAACGTTGACGCCGATTAATGCCGCCACTTTGCCCTCCGGGATCTCGCTGGTGTCGAACATTGGCGTTCCCACGCTGGCTCCGAACGCTGCCACTACGTTTAAGTTAAGACTGCAATCGGCGACGACGCAAACCATCACCGGGGCACTGAGTTTCGCCAACAATGATAGCGACGAAAATCCATTTATCCTGAACCTGACGGGCTCAATATCGACGACCCCGGCAGTCGCGATCATCGTGGATGATGGCGACACGGGGTACATCAGCGGCGGTGAGTGGACGGCTCACGGCGTCGGTGGATTCGAGAGCGACTATCAATACAGCAGCGCGGGACCGGGGAGCGACGTGGCCACATGGACGTTCGACGTCACTCCGGGTCGCTACCGAGTTGCCGCAACGTGGTTCCCGCATCCCAATCGGGCGACCAATTCTCCGTTTCGGATTTTCAATGGCTCAACGTTGCTGAATACGGCAACCACCAACCAAGAACTTACACCTAACGATTTCAGTGATGCGGGTGCCGCCTGGGAAAACTTGGCCGGCCCCTATGATATTTCCACGAACAATCTCATCGTGCGCCTGGCCGATAGCGCTAATGAGTTCGTGATTGCCGATGCAATTCGAGTCGAACGGATCGGCGACCTGCCTGGGTCGCTGGCAGAAGGGGAAGCTCTGGCAAACGTATCGTCCGCCGATCAACGTACGCCGTGGGCATCTGCTGTCGATGCGGTCATGGCCACGATGTAAGGGGCCACGATGTAAGGCAGTCTGCAGATGGAAAACTACCCGTAGTGCGGACCACCGGTCCGTACTACGGGAGATTATTTTCTGCGGCTGCCTGAGTGGACGTTAATGTCCTAGGGAGATACCCCAGCTCACGTGAGATCGCGGATGGTGGTAGTAATGGTGGTCGTGATGATCGTAGTGGTGGTCGTAGTAGTAGTGCGGAGGATGATAGTACGATGGCCGCACGTAGTAGCGCTCTTCAACCACAACTGGAGCTGCCCGATATACCGGTGGAGCCGGAGCAATCACCGCTCTGCCCCCTTCGGGCGCGATCTGCATGGCGGAAATGACTCGTTCGCTGACGCCTTGGCGGTGCAAAGAAATCACTTCACCTACATCCGGGCGTCGTTGGACGCCGTTTTCGCGAATGTGGTTGATGATCACGTCTTCACCTAAGCCGTTTTGAGCCATGCTGACGACATCGATCGATGAGACAGCGCGCGAATACCGATAGTTCCGTTCATTCGCAAAAGCCTGTCGATACTGTGCATTGGCAGCTCGTTGCTGTCGCTGATCGGCGGAGTTTCCAACGGCAGCCCCCGTGATCAAGCCGACGGCACCGCCGATTAAGGCGCCCGCTGCTGTATCGCCGTTGTGTTTGCCGATAGCGGCTCCTGCTAGAGCGCCGCCGATTCCGCCCACCGCCGCACCTCGTTCCGTTTGCTGCGCTCGTGCGAACGTCGGTTTAAGAGAAAGAAGTAACAGCGGTACAAACAACCACCGGGCCTTCATGAGCAGTTCCTTTGCAGAATTCGATCGATGTTCCATTCGTCCCAGGCAACCCATTCGGCACGTCTTTTCAGCGGCGTGTAAAACGGGGTGGTATAGTGCCGAACATGAGGAAAACCGTCAAGGCTGGTTTTCCCGCTAAACTGCCTAGTGTTTCCATTTTTCAAGTTCACCGCCGCAAGGGCCAAGGAGAGCTATCCTCATGATCGACTTTCTTATCCGTCGGGCTTGAGATGAGGTCAGTGAGTAGTGGTTAGTGGTTGGTGGTTAGTGGTTGGTGAGTAGAGGCGCGGGTCAGCGGTTAGGGTTCCGAGTTGGATGGCATTGCACTTTGTGCCTACGGGTATACAACAGTTCAAATCTCGGGGAGAGGCTAGCGCCACAC
>JANNPR010000486.1:0-2487 GCA_031400345.1 Planctomycetota bacterium
AAAAAGGTGGGCAGTAGTGAGCATATACCGCCTGAGTTGCTAGCTGACTCCGAACGATTTGCCCGAATTCCGGTTGGTGGCCGTCCGTTGGGGATCCGGTTTTCGGCTGACAGCCGACGTATTTATGTTGCCAATTATCTGAACAATGCGGTTCAGATCGTGGACCTTGAGCGACGCCAGGTGAGCTCTACGATTCATCTTGGTGGCGCTGCAAAGCCATCGATTGCTCGCCAGGGCGCCGCCATCTTCTATGACGCACGCCGAAGTTCCGATCAATGGTACAGCTGCCACAGTTGTCACTACGAAGGCGGAACGAATTCAGAAGTCATGGACACGTTAAACGATGGTTCGCAATATACGTTCAAAACCGTGTTACCCTTATTCAAGATTCAAGAGACCGGACCGTGGACCTGGCACGGGTACCAAACCGACGTCCATGATGCTCTGCAGAAGTCACTTATTACCACGATGATCGGACCGCCGCCATCCGCGGACGATGTCCGCGCTATGGCGGTATTTTTGCAGTCGCTCAGCCCCCCGCCGAACCCCTATCGTCCGTCGGAGGAGCCACTTTCCGAGGTTGCATTACGGGGCAAACAAGTTTTCGAAAGTGAAACAGCAAATTGTGCGACGTGCCATTCGGGTGAGCACCTGACAGACGGTGAGCTGCACGACGTGGGGTTGAGTAGCGAGCTTGACCGAACTTCGAGCTTCAATACACCTTCGCTACGCGGCGTCTACTTCAAGGTCCGTTTGTTGCATGACGGACGATCCCGTTCGTTGGAAGATCTTCTGCAAGGGCCGCACAGTCCGGCTAAAGTTACGGGACGTGGAGCGATTACGACTGCCGAGCAATCGGACCTGATTGAATATTTGAAGACGCTATAGCTATGAAAGTTGCCATCACGGGTGCTACGGGATTCGTTGGGACTGCCCTTGTTTCTCAGCTTCGGGCCGAGGGCCACGAAACGATTCGCGTTAGTCGTCAAGCCGGAACAGCCAGAGATGCTGTTTGGAATCCCAGTCAGGGGACCATCGAGGCGCATAAACTGGAGGGGTTAGACGCGGTAGTTCACCTGGCTGGCGAGAGCATCGCATCGGGGCGCTGGAATGAGCAAAAAAAGGCTCGCATCCGCGATAGTCGCGTCCAAGGGTCGAGTCTCCTATCTTCGACGTTGGCGAAGTTGAAAAGCCCGCCTAAAACATTGGTGTCGGCATCGGCCATCGGTTTTTACGGAGACCGTGGCGATGCGGTTTGTAATGAAGATTCAGCTGCCGGGACAGGGTTCCTGGCGGATGTCTGTCGTGCCTGGGAAGCGGCCTGCCAGCCTGCTGTAAACGCCGGGATTCGAGTCGTAAATTCCCGCTTCGGTATCGTGCTTTCACCACGCGATGGAGCGTTGGCGAAAATGCTTCTGCCCTTCAAGTTGGGGCTGGGCGGGGTGGTGGGGAGTGGTACCCAGTATTGGAGCTGGATATCGCTCGACGATGTCGTCAGCTCAATTATTTACTGTCTTAATACGGGCACACTTCGGGGACCGGTTAATGCGGTGGCGCCTGCGCCCGCCACCAATCATGTTTTTACCAAGACACTGGGTCACGTCCTGAATCGTCCAACGATTTTTCCAATGCCGGCGTTCGCAGCCAGGCTAGCATTGGGCGAAATGGCGGACGCTCTGTTATTGGCTAGTACGCGCGTCGTTCCCGAGCGGTTGCAGAATTCGGGTTATTCGTTCCAATATCCTGAGTTAGGGCCAGCCTTAAAACACTTATTGAATAAATAACCAACCCCAATTGCTGACGCTGATGCGTCGAGAAGTTTCGACGTTCTAATTATGTCACTTGCCTACGATGCTATCCTCGTTCTTTCCTTCGGCGGACCGGAACGCCGTGAAGACGTGTTGCCCTTTTTGGAGAACGTCCTGAAGGGTAAGAACGTGCCTCGCGAACGGATGTTGGAGGTCGCGGAGCATTACTACCACTTCGGCGGTGTCAGTCCGATCAATCAGCAGAACCGAGAACTGATTGCTGCATTGACGGCGGAGTTAGACGAACATGGGCCCCGCATTCCAGTTTATTGGGGCAATCGCAACTGGCATCCGCTCTTACCGGATACAATCCGAAGAATGCAAAACGATGGAATCAAACGTGCTTTGACGTTCGTGACGTCTGCGTTTAGCTCCTATTCGGGATGCCGGCAGTACCGAGAGGACATCGAACGAGCACGCACGGAAGTTGGGGCCGGTGCGCCGCAAATCGATAAACTACGTGGCTTCTATAATCATCCGGGTTTCATCGATGCCACTGTGGACCGGATCAAGAATGTCTTGGACGCTTTTCCGAACGAGCAGCCCGAACGGACGATAATCGTCTTCACAGCACATAGCATTCCTATGGCGATGGCCAATGGTTGCAATTACGAGGCGCAGCTCAATGAAGCGTGCCAATTGGTCTCCGGGGAGTTACAAGGACGGCCTTGGAAGTTGG
>JANNPR010000584.1:0-1239 GCA_031400345.1 Planctomycetota bacterium
CACCAGGATGGTGTTACTGGTGCCGTCGGTGATGTGGGTGAGGTGAACCTTGGAATCGACGAACAGAACGCCGGTCGCGCTTGCACTCGGTGCCGAAATCGTCCCGGAATTGCCCAGGTAGGTGGTCAGATTCTGCCCCGATTTGTATTGGTGGGTAGCGACGATCGGAATCGTAGCGGCGATTTATACAAGTTTGGGAGGGATTCAGGCGGTGATTTGGGTGGACGTGTTGCAATGCGTGCTGCTGTTAACGGGCGTTCTCATGGCGATCGGCTACGTGGCTCTCATCGACGGCACGGGACCGCGCGACTGGTGGGCGACTGCTGCGTTAAATTCGCCCAAGCATACGACGCCTCCGGTCTTTTCTTGGGATGTTACCGTCCGGGTTACCATATTCACGGCGGTGCTCAACAACTTTTTTTGGACGATTTGTACACACGGCTCGGATCAAGTCGTACTGCAGAGGTATTTTTCCACCTCGTCGCTTCGGTCTGCCCGTCGCAGCTTTCTAGTCAATGTGATCGTTGATTTCATGATGGCGTGCCTGCTGTCTCTTGCCGGTTTGGCTTTGCTGTCCTATTACCTGAAGCACAGCAATTTGATTCCCGGTGGAAATCCCGTGAACATGGCTGACAAACTGTTCCCGCACTTCCTCGGTTTTCAACTTCCGGCTGGATGTGCGGGCCTGGTGATGTCCGCTTTCTTATGCGACGCAATTCAGACCTTGGAATCGGGAGTGAATGCTATTGCAGCCGTTTTCTTCCAAGACTTTGTTTCACCACGGCGTGTTCCAGAAGTCGCAGACCCTGACGAGCTGCAACACGCCGAGCCACAACCCGCCGAGCCGCAGCTGACTAAGTCCATCGTCACTTACGACGCCGCAATGGCTAGACTGATGACTGCGAGGAAATTGAGTTTCACCATTGCCTTATTGGTCACGATGAACGCTTATTGGGTCGCTTACCTGTACGAGCATTACCAACTCACCATCATCGAAATGATGCCGAAGTTCTTCAATATGTTCGTTGGACCGCTGGCCGCAACGTTCTTTGTGGGCATGTTTCTTCCCCGATGCACTTCTCGGTCAACAATTCCCGCGGTACTGTGCGGACTAGGCGTGTCAATTCTCTGGAGTTGGTGGGAGGTCATCTTTCGTACCTCGGTCAAACCGACGTTTACGCTGGCCATCGCGGTGCCGTGCCTGACAACGATCGGCATCGCGGCGCTGCTATCGCTGTT
>JANNPR010000634.1:0-4763 GCA_031400345.1 Planctomycetota bacterium
CTATCAACCTGTTCAATCGCTTCTTGCCGTCCTGATGCGGTCGTTACGTCATAGCCCTGATCCCGCAACCAAAAGGCCATGGAATCGAGCACATATCGATCGTCATCAATCAGTAGAAGCGTTCCCTTGGTCTGTCCGCGCATCGCAGAGGTTTCCTTTACAAGCAGTCAGTTGTCATCTATCTACGTCACGCAAGAGGTAGCGTCAAAACGGAGACATTGCGGCCCATCAACCGATCCGCATACGTGGAAGCCGATGAAATATCGGAAACGGTGATCCAGTCATTACGACCGTTGCCACCGGAGTAACAGCGACCTGCGTCGTTCGGACTAGATCACGAGCCCGGTCATCCCGACTAGTCGGAAGTAGTTACAGACATTTCAGTCAATCTCTCGTCGATCACTACCGTGACAGCGAAAACTTGGATGAAAGCGGTAAACCTTAGGCATGATTCCCGAACGGGTGCTAGCCAATGCAATCAAAAAGGCTAGTATTATGGCCAATACGGATTGGTTGCCCCTCGATGTATAGGGTCACATTGCGGACAGGGAAGTTTTCTCGATGGAACGGAATTTCGCAGCGACCTCTACGAAGACAGCCGCTACATCCAACTCTCACAGGCCGCCGGGTAATCCGTATTGCATTAATGATAATTTTTCTGACGTTGTCGGGGCGGTTTGAGCGTTTCGAATGGAAAGGGGGTGCAAGCCAATGGCGGCTGATGAGCCGCTGAACGAATCAATGGAGCCCAGCTTCCTGAAAGGTACTCTGGATGGATCTCGATTTGATCATCGCAGCGGAACATCTGGTTGGAATGACCTTATCGTCGGCAATGAGGTAGACTTCGATTGGGGGTTTTTTAAAGGAGCCGGGTCGGTCTGAGGCGTTGTTTCTAGGCCGGCAACCGATACTCAGCGTTTTTTTAAGTTGTGAGTTGCCGCAAGGAGAAGTGATATGAGCAGCAGCATTAATGTTGTCATTGCGGACGACCACGAAATGGTCCGCGCGGGTTTGCATGCCCTGCTGAAGGGAGGTGACGTCAAGATTGTCGGCGAAGCAGCCGACGGAACCCAAACCGTGGATCTTGCCACCAAACTGAAGCCGGACGTTGTTTTGGTCGACGTATTAATGCCCAAGAACGACGGTTTTTGGGTATTGGAAAAGTTACGCAAAAAGTTCCCGAATCTGCCGATCGTCATGTTATCCGTGTACGACAACCCGACCTATGTAGCTCGGGCAGCATCCCTCGGCGCGGCAGACTATGTGCTCAAGGGATGTACGAAGCATGAGCTAATTCACACGCTGCACCGAGCCGCTAAAGGTGGAGAGCCCACCGATAGCAGCATTATGCGGCGTGTGCGTTTGACAATGTCAAAACGGAAAGATCGTGAGGATGACGTTCCGCTCACAAATCGCGAAATGCAGGTGTTGCGTCACATCGCCATGGGTTTAAGCAACCGCGAGATTGCCAAGGCGTTAGAGATCAGCATCGAAACCGTTAAAGAGCATGTGCAGAATCTACTACGAAAGCTGCAATTGGGCGATCGTACCCAAGCTGCGGTCTGGGCGGTACGCAACGATTTGGTCTGATTAATTAGTAATTTCAAATCCGTTAGGTAGAAGGGCCGGCCCCCGAGGGTCGGCCTTTTTCTTTGACGGCGCGCGGATGCGATTTACTGTAAGCCTGCCGTATTCCGGCCTTACTGACATGGGTATAAATCTGAGTTGTGACTAAGCTCTTATGGCCCAGCATTTCTTGGACACTGCGGATATCGGCCCCTCGGTCCAAAAGGTGTGTGGCAAAACTATGCCGCAACGTATGTGGAGTGGTGCGACTGTCCAAGCCCGCGACTTGCAAGTGCTTTTCGAGCATCCGACCGATACTTCGTGTGGTTAGCCGGCGCCCAAATTTATTGACAAACAGAGGCGCCTTGGCACCCACCGCTTCTTTCGCCGAGAGAATCCGCACGTTGGTCCAGTGCTGGATGGCTCGAATGGCATAGGTACCGAGGGATGCAAAACGTTCTCGCTTACCTTTTCCTCGGATCCTTACAAGCTGCGATTGCAAATCGAGATCCCCATCGTTGATCCCAACCAATTCGCTGACGCGCAATCCGCCCGAATAAATCGTTTCCAGTATCGCTCGGTCGCGTACCCCCTGAGGATCGATTGCGGGTGGCGTGTTCAACAGCCGCACAATTTCGTCGGCGGACAGGAAGTGAGGCAGCTTCCGATCTGGCCGCGGATTGCGTAAAGGCTTTGCAGGATTTGTGTCGACCAGACCTTCGCGCTTTGCGAAACGAAAAAAACTGCGCATCGAAGCCAAGCGGCGGGCCACAGACGTCTTGGCGTAACCACCTTCGTGCATCGCCGACACGTACCCGCGGAGGTCGACAGAAGTAAGTTCGGCAGGGTGTGCATTCCGACCGAAGCAATCGACCAAGTAATGTGTCAGCGACGTCAAGTCTTCTCGATAAGACTTGATGGTCAGCGCAGATGCATTGCGCTCGACCTGTAGATAGCGAAGGAACCGATCGATTGCGCGTTGCATAAAATGCGCACGTGGGGGCTGGGAAGCTAATCTCGCTCTGCGCTTCGGCTGTCGCCCGGTAAGGAGTACGTGAAGCGAGCGGATCCTGGTTTGTCGACTTCGGTGGGCGCGGGCGCGGGCTCAGAAATCTGTCGGACTTTCTGGCTGAGCACTGCCGCGTCGTACCAGGTAAAACTTAGTTCCGGATTTGAGGCGAATCGACCTAACATGCGCAGCGTTTCAGAACGGTTATCATCATCGAATAGGAAGATGTAACGTTCCTCTCCCTTGACTAGCGCTAGCACGTTAATATCCTTGGTCACGCGAAAGCTCCTGTCAGGATCAATACGGTTGGGAGAAAAATCGCCACCGTTATAAATTGCCGGCGATTCCGTCCCGCCTCATGGCCACTAACGCTCATATCGGCCAATTGGCCATCTCCACACTACTCGGGTTTTTCCTGCACCACCCCGAGCCGACAACATTTCCGAAATATGCATGTGGCAGCAGAAACGGATGAAATCGTCGCTACGCTGCAAATAGGCCTGCCAACCGCCAAATCTTGCGTCGTCGCGAAAGTAGTAGTAGCCGGCAAGTGCTTGCGTGAAGTCGGCATTGTGTCCGTCATACGAGTGGACATGTGACATCACGGGACCAAAGTGAGGCTCGCAGGGTGGCCGTTCGCCGCTGGGGACGGGTGGCACAAAGCCTCGCGGATCGGGCCAATCGGTAGGCAGATCTGGCGCTGTTGCCGATTGAGTAAGTGCTGACGGCAATTTACCAGCGAGACTTGGTATCGGTAGCGATTCTGGCTCCGATGATTCTGTTGATTCTGTGGTTTCCGATTTTGCGGGGCGAACCTCGGAATAAGCGGCATCCCGCAATAACTTGCAGTCGGGGGTCTGAGTTTTGAGTTGTTCCTTGGCAAGCGCGAATTCGGCTTCAAAGACCAAGTCGTCGGGAATGTATTCTTCCGCGGCCGTTCCCCACGGTAAACCGTAACCCGGGGGCATCTCGTGGAAAGAAGCGTTGGCCGCATACCACCGCACAGCTAGCCCCATGCGCGGCGGGTAGTAGGGCGTGTACTCGGTGATCGATCCGATGACGATTGCGTCGACCCCGAGGTCCTGCGCGAACTCCTGAAAGTCACGAGCAGTAGGGGGCTCGGCTTCCCTGTCTAGCCGAACGTTCTTGGCTTCCTTAGCTAGCCAAGCATTCTTGGCGACACCCACGGGAAGAACTTCGAAACCAGGTACTTGTTGCAGTTCCGCGTAATACAGCTGAGCAACCTGTTCCCCATCGACGGTCGGTTCCGCGCTTTGGTTGAAGAACGGTAAAACGGCGATCCGGTGCAATTGCGGAAACGGGTTGTGAAGGCGCGGTTCATGCGAGACATCCGGGAGCAGGCTACACCCGGTTAAGAGAATCACCAGAGAAAACGACAATGACAGCTTGTGCATCAGTTCCGATCACCGTTGAACCCCCGATCCAGCGGCGAAGGTAGGGTCCCGCCAACCTGCGCAGGCCGTATTATCGGCAGATACACCTCGGTTCTCTAGGTTTTTTGACCTTGGCATGGATTCGCCGCAATATATTATCTGCACATCGCAGGTTTAGATCTCTGCCACCTTGCCTGGCCAATCAAAGGGTGGACAGCTAGCGACCAGCATAGCCGCGCGCGACAGACCCGACATCGCTAGAGTGAACTGCGAAATAGAATTCGCTACCGACGAGCGACAGGTTGCGACGCTTGCAGGTACTCCGTCGGGCTTACTTTTTTAAAGTTAGCAACGTACTCCGCAGCGGTCTCCATCCGTTTCCGATCCGAGCTTGAAAGGATCTCATTGGTAATATGCCGCGTTCTGACTTCGAGCTTTCGTTCAATTAGGCCTTCACGCACCACGAGAACTCGGCGAATCTCTTCTGGAATCCAGCCACGGTCGGCAATCGATCGGTTGAGCTTGATGCGCGCGAATGGAGGAAGGTTGCCGGGTCGCATCATTGTGTTCAAGCGGGCATACCAGTTCGCGAATTCGTGATACCGTTCCACAATCTGCTTGTTTTTTGGTTCCGTCCCCTTTACACGATACGTCAACGGGTGACTCTTTAACATCAATTCTTTCGTATCCGCATCGAAGGATTCTTCGAACTGTGGATCCAGAAAGAACGCCTTGTCCTTTTCGCCCGTCTGCACTCGAACCGCAGCCACGAAGGACATCAATTCATCAGTAGT
>JANNPR010000720.1:0-1615 GCA_031400345.1 Planctomycetota bacterium
TGCTCTGTACTGAGCCTCCGAAATTTCGCGGCACTGAGCTTCTCACTCCGCTGGACGCCGGACTGAACGCATCTCAGAAAGAGGCTGTGGAACTCGCCCTGTCCGCACAAGACGTGGCAGTCATACACGGGCCACCGGGTACCGGGAAGACCACCACAGTCGTGGAAGTCATCCGGCAGGCAATTCGAAAAGGATGGAAGGTATTGGCATGTGCTCCTAGCAATTTGGCCGTGGACAATATGCTGGAAAAGCTAATTGCTTTCCGGGAAAACGCAGTTCGCGTGGGACATCCCGCCCGAGTTATGCCCGAGTTACGGGAACATACGTTAGACCTGCTCGTGGAAGCCCATCCCGATGTGAAGGTTGCCCGCAAGTTGATGAAACAGGCGAACGCGTTGTTCGCGCGAGCCGCTCGATATACTCGAGCTAAACCTGCGCCAGGCGAAAAACGTGGAATGCGAGAAGAAGCAAGCCAGATTCGGGTGGATGCTCGGCGCATCGAGGCGATGGCGGTGGAACATACATTGGATGCGGCAACGGTCATCTGCTCCACGACGACGGCTCTAGATCGTGAGCTACTTGGAAAGCGTCGCTTTGACTTGGTCGTTATTGACGAGGCCTGCCAAAGCATCGAACCAGGCTGTTGGATTCCACTGTTGCGTTGCGACCGATTGATTCTCGCGGGGGATCATTGCCAATTGCCTCCCACGGTTATTTCGGCGGAAGCAGCTCGCGGTGGTTTGTCCGTGAGTCTGATGGAGCGGCTGATGTCGCAAATCGGACCGCACATTTCGCGACAGCTCACGACCCAATATCGGATGCACTCATCCATCATGGCATTTTCATCGCACGAGTTCTACAAGTCGTCGCTAATCGCCGACCCCAGCGTGATAGGACATCTGCTCGCCGACTTACCGGACGTTTTACTGGACGATCTCACTTCCTCGCCATTGGAATTTATTGATACGGCCGGAGCGAATTATAGCGAAGAACTGGAGCCGGAAGGGGAGAGCCGACGTAATCCGCAAGAAGCGGATATCGTGATCCGTAAAGTGACACATCTAATCGATTGTGGGGTCAAACCGGAACAGATAGCGGTTATCTCTCCCTATGCGGCTCAAGTGAGGTTGATCCGCGAGCGACTGCCTCTCAAGGGTCTGGAGATCGATACGGTCGACGGTTTTCAGGGACGCGAAAAGGAAGCCGTAGTGATCTCGTTGGTCCGCTCCAATACGGACGGTGAAATTGGATTTCTGAACGATACCCGACGACTGAATGTGGCGCTCACCAGGGCCCGGCGAAAGCTAATCGTGATTGGCGACAGCGCTACGATCGGTGGACACCCGACCTACCGTAACCTTTTGGAACACTTCGAGGCCGAACGCGCGTACCACACCGTTTGGGAAGAATAGTGGTTAGAGGTCAGAGGGGGCGGTCAGAAGTTAGAGGGTTCGGGGTTCGGGGTTCGGGAATTGGGAATTGGGAATTGGGAATTGGGAATCGTCGGGTGCGGCCGTTTGATGCCATCTCTACGATTGGTCGTATCCGTCGGATCCGTCGAATCCGACCGATTCCCCGACCGCACTTCTGAACCCTGAACCCTGAACCCTGAACC
>JANNPR010000736.1:0-6477 GCA_031400345.1 Planctomycetota bacterium
AAACAAGATTCGCTTCCAGCCGGGCGGGGCCCGGAGCCGCCAAATAAATGCCGGCCTGGCCGTTGTGATGAACCACACTGTCGGAAAGGCTGCGAATCTCGTTTCCGACGTAGATGCCATATTGGCCATTGTTGTATGCCAGGCTGTGAGTCAGATCGTCAATTGGAGTGTTCAGATACAGACCACTTCCCCGATTCGCGAAAGCGGTTATGCGATCCACGGACGAACCTTCCGCGCCCGTTGCGATCGACAGTCCGTCTTCTGAATGTCCGCTGACTACGAGATTCTCGCCTTGGAAATTTGTGCTCCCCTCGTGGACGAGAACGCCGTATTGGCCGTCGACGAGCGTCAAATGCTGCAAGGTTACAAAGTCGGCATCGCGCAGTTCGACGACCGGCGCATTGGTCCCTGGCAGCGCGTGGCGGAATCGAGCAACCTGCGATGCATCGATCGGACCCGTCATTACAAAGCCTTCGTCATCTGCGACGCCTACGGCGCCGGACAACACGATGGGGTCAAATAGCAGGTAGTCGCCGGTATCCAGATACAAAGTTTGCGTAGGGCCAAGTGAGTAAATCCGCAAGACATTGCCTGGATATGGTTTGGGGGCCGACGCCAATTTGCCGGTGTTGCGGTTATTGCCCACGGTCGTTGTATATTCGTCGTTGCTCACCAGTCGGTCGTTAACATAGAACGTGGGAGTGTTTTCGGGTACAGAGAAACTCTCCGTACTGCGGTCAAGCGCTTCCGGCCGGTCGATGAACGAAATCTGAATTCGAAGCCCTTGCGTTCCAAAATCAACGGCGCTGTTGGCTGGCGTCCACGTGAACTCGCCATCGTCTGGAGTTGTGACCGCCAACGTCGTCACCCGCTGAGGTCCATCGTCGGTATCGCGGTAGAGCTCAATCCGGACCGGCGAACGACTGACGTTGCCATAACTCTCCCAGCGAATGGAATGGGGTTGATCCCGCTCCCAGTCGGTGTAAAGGTCCGGATACTGAATTTGAATTTGAAGTGGTTGTACTGTCGTGCCCGCTATGGCCGTCTCGGTAAAGGCCCCTTGATTGATGCCAACATCGATGGGCAAGACGTATACAAATGCATTGTCCAGTACGGCATCATTTGCATTGCCGTTCAACAGTGTCGCCTCGTAGCGATAGCGCAATTTGCGCGTTTCTGCCGGAATCGCGACTCGATCGCCGATCGGTTCCCAATAGTCCTTCACACCGGAACCGACCGATTTGTTGAACGCGATCACAGCTCCGTCTTCATCGAGGAACGCCAGCTGCAACACGCCGAGATCATGGATCAAGTGGCCTGCCGTTCGAACGCGGCCGCCAAACACTACGGCAAGTTTCCCTGAGTCAACGACAGCCTCTGAAAAGCCCATAGCCGCGAGGTCAATGGTCTGTTCGGCCGAACCGACCACATCGGAAGATGGGAAGAAATACGATACGCCATCGAAGGCGTCCGGACTACCGGACTGCGTCGTCGATCCTGACGACACGGTCCATCCGGTCAAATCGTCTTCAAAGCTATTGTTGCTCAGTAGATTGGCCGCGGGTTGTAATCTTGGAATATCCAATCGCACGTCGCCGGTGTCAATCGCCGGATTTGAGCTGCGCTGGCCAGCCGTTAAATCGAACAAACGGTAGTCGTCTCGCGCGGCATTCAAGAATGCTGGCTGGGACCAAAGCGGATTGACATCGGTTCGACCTCGAGAATTCAGGTCGAAGCGATGGACATCCTCCTGCCAATCCAAGATGTCGCGGAAGTCGATGATCCAGTGAACCAGTTTGCCGTCGCGGTCCGCGTGCAATAAGTTGTAATCGCTGAAAAAGCCTTGTCGGCTTTGTAGGTCGACATATAAGTCGTACCCAGCACTAGCCCACAGAATGTTGTTGCGCAGTTCGGTGTCGCGTGTCCCGCCCACAACGCGTACGATATCGCCCAGCGGTGAATAGATAGTGTTCTGTTCTAAGCGAACGCCGTCGACTCCGTCGATTTCGACGCTCGCGCGCTCCGTACGATAGATGACGTTGTGGGCGATCAGTTGATGGGCGTTTGCGCGAATTCCAACTTGCCCGCGCGAGATACGGTTATAAAGAACGGGACCATCGAAATCGATGCCAATGAAGTTGGCCTCCACAAGATTGCTGGCATCAAAATCCACGCCTCCTAGTACCCCGTTTCCAGTGACGCCCAAGCGATTGTGGTGTATGTGCTGTCGCTGCATTCGTCCGTGCAGCTCGACGCCGATGTCATTTTGGAAAATCTCGTTCACCGTCGCGTCGCCGACAAATCCTAATGCGTTTTCAGTGTCATCGATTGTCGTCACTACGCCGATGTTGTTAGCGTAGATGCGATTCTGATCGAGCAGCGCAGCGGCGGAGTGCTCCACTCCTCTCGCCGAATGGTGAATCGAGTTGCGAATAATTTCACCAAACGGAGCTCCGATGCGTAGCCCTATCCCGGTGGCGGCGATATCGTTCTCGAACAACAGGCCACTCGCCGAACCTGTTATGTCCACGCCGATTTGTTGGCTGCGGAACATGTTTTGTTTGGCAACAAGATTGGTTACTCCTTCCGAAATGGTCAACGCCGTGTTCGACACCTCCACGTCGTTACCGAACAGATGCAAATCAGCGGACCCTACCCCGCTCAGAGTGATACCAGATCCGGTTTTTCGAATCGTGTTATCGGCAAGAATCACCCCCGACGACTGGCTCACTGATACGCCGGAAAGTTCGAACCGATTGTGCGCGATCGATGTGCCGGCGGCCCCAACAAGCTGAAGACCTGCGCTGAATAGCAAGTCCGACATTCCGCCACCCACAACGCCATTTAGTTTCACGGGGCGTTGAATGGTTGTGGACTGAATTGGCGTACCGATTACAAGCGCGCCCGAATCTGAATTGGTCCACAAGACGGGGTCGTAATAGTTTCCCGCGTCGACCAGCACGATGTCGCCCGGGGCTAACGCGTAGGCGTCCAAGACGCTCTGCAAACTTGCCTTTGGTTTTTCGCGGCTTAGTCCGTCCTGAGAATCCTTGCCAGGCTTCGTCGTAAAGACGTCTCCATGGGATTCGTTGTCATTTACAAAATAGGTGTTCCGCACGCGGAATGTGTTTCCACGAACGTAGACTTCGGGATTTCCAAAAGTGTTGTCACTCCAGGCGGCAAAGGGTTGGCCCTGGTCATTGACTGCTAGCACCGGACTTTCGACATGTTGGCTATTGCGGCTGATTCCGCCAAAGTTGGCATCACCACGGATTTCCTCGACAAAGCCCGAGGCGTTCCAGACTTTTGCGTACAGCGACTTCGATGTGCCGGAGAAGTTGATGCGTCGATCAACAAGCCATAAAACGTGTAACCGACCTGCTCCCGCAGACAATTGTGGTCGCGAAGCGGCACCATTACTTTGCGAGATTCCCCCAGTTGCGTCGGCGCCGGCACCAGCTGCGACCCAACTTGCCGTGCCCGAATCGTACCGGCGAACATAGACTTCCATGCTCCCGCTGGCGCTGTCCTGCCAGGCAGCGAACAAGGCACCTTCGTGATAGGCAAGACTGGGCGATAAGCTTTGACCGGCGCTCTTACTAATGCCGTTGCCGGTCGCTGAGCCTGCGAGGTCCGTCCACTGAGTCCCGTCGTAAACTCGCAAGAAGACCTGGCTCCTGGAACTGACCGAACGACTCCAACCGACAGCGATCTGGTTGCCATCCACCGCCAGCGTCAGGTCCTGCACATCGGCACCGTTTCCGGATAATCCGCGCCCAGAGGCTGCTCCGGTAGCTAACTCGGTCCATACGCCATTAGAGAACCGCTTGACATAGACGCTCGCAGCACCGGTAGAACGGTCAATCCAAGCCACGACTGGCCCGTGCGGAGTAAGCGCGATTCGGGCGTTGTCCGCCGCCCCCCGTGTTGCTGATCCCGTTCGGGCCAGCGGACCTTCCAAGAGGTAACCAGGCACCCTGACCAGCGGCGTTTGTGGGATCGAAAACCATCGCATGAATATTACTCGCCGATGTGGTTGATTCGGTCCAGGCCGCGAAAAGTTGCCCATTGGCGGCTAAGGCCAGAGCCGGGCGGCGCGAAGTTCCCGCTGACTGGCTTACGCCACCTGCGTGCGAACTGTCGGCCAATTCTCGCCACCCCTGGTCGCCATGCTGTGCGACGTAAATCTCGAAATTACCCGTTCGATTATCGGCCCATGCCACGTACGTACCCGTAACACCAGCGGCCAGAGCGGAATCGACAGATTGTCCTGGATCATTGCTGACACCACCAAACGAGCCGGACCCATGCAGTTCGGTCCATCGACCGAATTCGGACACGCCGTCGGGTAGTGTGGCACGCGACTGATCGAGTTCCCCAGGCGGCAATAATGTCGGTGCTGGTGTCGCACCGGGCATTACGAAGGTGCTTGGAATTGCGCCTTCTCCAGGTCCGTAATCCACCACGTCCGTTGGGCCACCGCGGCCGTCAATTCGATCGTCCCCTCCTTCTCCAAACAACAGATCGTGACCCCGTCCGCCGAACAGCTGATCGCCTCCTTGTGCCGAATGAGTCGGATCTCCGCCGAAATCGCCATACAGATAATTGGTTGCGCCATCGTCTCCGGTACCATCCGCAGAAAATGCATAGAGCATGTCGTGGTCACCGCCGCCAACGATCAGATCCTCGCCAGCTCCTCCGCTTACCGTATCGTCGCCCATACCGCCATCGAGAATGTCATCTTGATCGCCTCCGTCGAGGACATCGTTTCCCGGGTTGCCAAAAAGTCGATCACGCCCTGGGCCACCTTTCAACAGGTCGGCGCCATCCGGCGATCCACGCAGAACATCGTCCCCGAGACCGCCATCCAGGTCATCCTGACTGCCGGTTCCCGCCAAGAGCTCATCGTTTCCGGCCCCGCCGAAGACCTTATCACGACCACTTCCGCCATCCAGGTAATCATCGCCATCTCCGCCGAGTAACGTATCGTTCCCAACACCGCCAAAAAGCCAAACCTGACCGAGGAAACCAGTCAAATCGAGATGGTTGTCTGCCGGACCGGCGGTAATTTGGATTCGCTCGACGTCCGAGACGTCCGCACGCCCGCCGTTAGCCACGATCAAGGTGGGAGACTGATAGCTCGCATCGCCGTCCTGAAAAGACGTGACGCGGTCGACCCCCGGACCACCACGAAACGTTGCCGTGCCAGTCCAACCGCTTAGCGTTAAATCGTTGTCTCCGGCTGCTCCAACCAACGTGGCCTTTTCGATCGAGACGAGATTGAAACGACCTCCCGATTCGCGGCTGAGTTGCCAATCGCTGAGAAGGAAATTTGTGTCGTTCGTCGAGGTAACGCGGTCGTCGCCCAATAATCCGTCAATGTTCGCGACTCCATTCCAGCCGGAAACATCGAAGCTGTTGGCACCTGGGCCGCCGACAAGCGAGACTCGTTCTATGTCGCGCAGGGTGTCCGATCCTAAACCACTTAATGTGGACATTGTAAGCGTATGGTCCGCGTCAGCGATTTGCACGAGCAGATCAACGCCGATCCCCCCATAAACGACGTCATCGCCGGCACCGGCTTCCAGGTAATCTTGCCCGGCGTCGCCCCGGAGGTCATCGCGTCCTTCCTCTCCGTACAGAAAATCGTCCCCTTCCCCGCCAAACAAACGATCTCCATCTGGTCCGGCGTAAAGCCGATCGGCTCCCGCTCGGCCATAGAGCAAATCAAATCCTGCGCCGCCAAAGATCAAATCGGGGCCGTCAGCTCCAAGCAAGACATCATGACCCGAACCGCCATCGAGCGAATTCGGCTGGCGCCCCTCCACGGTAATCTGGTCCTGCCCATCGTCACCAAATAGTGAATTCGTTCCTTCTCCGCCATGGATCGTGTCATCGCCTCGTCCTCCATGAACTTCGTCATTTCCATCTTGGGCAAGGATTGAATCGTCGCCACCTTCACCATAAATCACGTCGTCGAAGAAGGTCCCGGTAACCTGGTCGTTGCCGTCGCCAGCGAAGACTTCGGTACGTCGAAGTTTAGAGCGTTTGCGATCAAGGGGGCCAAAATCAACTTGATCGTCGCCTCCGCGAGCGTTGACCACGATTGTGTTCAGATCCAATATCTGGCTCGCCTTGGGATCGACGGTAATGCGGTCGAAACCTTCGGTGCCCTCCATCACCAGACGGTGGATATCGCCGACGTAATTTGCATCTGTAGGATCGGTTAGCGAAAAGGACTCGTATTTTAGATCATCACCCGTGGCGCGAATGATGCGCAAACTCTCGGGATTCCCTTCACGGTTATAACGCACACTCGCCGTGACATATTGACCCTCGGTTGACGGATCCTGATGCATGATTAGCGAGTCACCGTCAATGTAGGCCAAATCCGGCGGAGGTGGGCAATGGGTGTCGAAGTTAGCGATGGGTTCCCTGATGTGGAAGATGGGAATTGTGATGGAGAAAAGGAACAGG
>JANNPR010000762.1:0-3296 GCA_031400345.1 Planctomycetota bacterium
CCTACTACTACTACTACGTGACTGATCCACATTTTTGAGAAGGCACGTGCCCTGTTTGCCACCCCCTGCGATTCTTAGAATCGGGTACAAAGAAGTGTGTGTCGCAGCACGCGGCTATTTCCACTGCCTTTCGCCATCACAATATACGCGTTTTCAACATGCCAGCATCGGATATCATCATCAAGGGAGCTCGGGAACATAATCTGCGGGATATTGATTTGGTGCTCCCCCGCAACAAACTTATTTGTTTGACCGGCGTCAGCGGATCCGGCAAGAGTTCATTGGCCTTTGACACCGTCTATGCCGAAGGCCAGCGTCGATATGTGGAGAGCTTGTCCACGTTTGCTAGGCAATTTCTTGGACAAATGCCGAAGCCAGACGTCGATCTAATAAGCGGTCTGAGCCCTTCGATTTCGATCTCACAAAAGACGTCAGGTAATAATCCGCGATCAACCGTCGGCACCATCACCGAAATCTACGATTACCTGCGGGTGCTGTTTGCCCGGGTGGGACAAGGACATTGTCCAAATTGTGATCGTGCGATTGTCGCCCAAACGCGAGAGCAAATTTTAGCTCGTATCTTGCAGCTTCCTGCCGCGACAAAATTTTCCGTGCTGGCGCCGGTAATTCGCGGTCAAAAAGGGGAGTATCGCGATCTATTCGAGGACCTACTAAAGCAAGGGTTCGTCCGCGCACGCGTGGATGGGCAAATCGTTCCACTTCATGACGATCTGAAACTCGACCGGCAGATGCGTCACAACATTGAAGTCGTTATCGATCGACTAGTCGTAAGGCCCGACATTCGTCCGCGATTGGCAGAAGCTGTCGAGTTGGCGCTGAAAATGGGAAAGGGGAATTTGATTGTCGCTGCGGACGAATCGGATGCGTCCCCCCCACCTCGCCCGCAAGATACCCACGATGAACCAATCCCGGAGAAAGCAGCAACGGCCAAATCGGGCCGACGTTCTCGTGTAGTGCGCCCTACCGATGATGTCCTGTTTTCCGCTGATTACTCGTGCACCCATTGCGGAATCAGCTTCGAACCACCTAGCCCACAACTTTTTAGCTTCAACAGTCCACAGGGAATGTGTTTGCGATGTGATGGGTTAGGCGAGCTGCATTCATTCGATCCCCATTTGCTAATTCCTAAACCGGAATTGTCGTTCCGGCAGGGCTGCATCGAATTGGTTGGACTGTGGAGCGAGTTGGGGCGATGGCGTCGGCACATCTATCAAGGTGTGGCGGACACAATCGAGCGAAAACAAAAAATTCCCAGTGGAACACTGCTCGATACCCCCTGGCAAGATTTAGCGGAAGAGCAGCGGGATGTCTGGCTGTGGGGAACCGCGAAGGAACACATCACCTTCACCTGGCGAGCAGGCAGTTCGCCCATCAAGTATGGCGGCAAGTTTGAAGGTGTCGTTCCCGAACTGATGTCCAAACGCCGGACCAGTAAGAGCTGGCCACAGATTCAACAGCTCGAACGGTACATGCGAGTCGTACTCTGTCCAGATTGTTGCGGAGCTCGTTTAAATCCGCAGGCGAGAGCAGTGCGGATCACCACCGGAAACTCTCGATTTGCGCCAAAAACCTCACGCTCGCTGCCGGACGTCTGTGGACTTTCCATAGCGGACGCGTCCGAGTTTTTTCAAGCGTTAGAACTGGATAACACTCGCTCGTTGATTGCGTCGGAAGTTCTCAAGGAAATTCGCGGGCGTCTCGGATTCTTAATCAACGTTGGGTTGGAATATCTCGCTCTGGATCGTACCGCTCCTACCCTTTCGGGCGGTGAGTCACAACGGATTCGGTTAGCAGGTCAGATCGGAGCGGGGCTCGTCGGCGTGGTTTACATTTTGGATGAGCCGTCTATCGGCTTGCACCCGCGCGACAATCAACGCCTGATCGACACGCTGGCACGTTTGCGCGATATGGGAAATACGGTAGTTGTGGTCGAGCATGACGAAGAAACGATGCGAGCCGCCGATCACATTATCGATTTCGGGCCTGGGGCCGGGGTCCGTGGTGGCGAGGTCGTCGGGCAAGGCTCAGTGGAAGTCGTGGCTGCCTCACCACGTAGCGTCACGGGTCAGTATTTGGCCGGTACCCAGCGGATCGAAGTGCCGCCACAGCGTCGCGCACCTGGCCCGAATCAGCTTCGGATAACGGGAGCGTCCCACAACAACCTCAAGAACATTAATGTGGACCTCCCGCTGGGATTGTTTGTCTGCGTCACGGGCGTATCCGGCTCCGGCAAAAGCTCGCTCGTCAACGATATTCTGATGGAAGCCCTGCATCGAGACCTGAACAAAGGGGACGGGCGGCCTGGCACATTTCAGTCGATCGAGGGTATCGAGCACTTAGACAAACTCATTGCGATCGATCAGTCCCCGATTGGGCGCACGCCGCGCAGCAACCCCGGCACGTACATTAAGGTCTTTGACGACATTCGAGACTTGTTTTCGCAAATGCCGGATGCCAAGCGCCGTGGTTACAAGCCAGGCCGGTTCAGTTTCAATGTGAAGGGGGGCCGTTGTGAGGCCTGCGAAGGGAATGGATCGAATCGTCTTGAAATGGATTTCTTGGCCGACGTCTGGGTGACTTGTCCGGTCTGCGAGGGTCATCGTTACAGCCGCGAAACGCTGCAGGTAAAGTTCAAAGAGAGGTCCATTGCCGAGGTTTTAGAGATGGACGTACAACAGCTGTTGGAGCTGTTCGAAAACGTCCCACATGTGCGACACAAGCTGCAGACCCTGCACGACGTTGGCCTAGATTACATCAAGCTAGGTCAACCTTCGCCTACCTTATCTGGTGGCGAAGCGCAGCGAATCAAGTTGGCTCGCGAGTTGGTAAAGAAGACCACCGGCAAGACACTGTATTTGTTAGATGAACCGACCACAGGCCTCCATTTTGCGGACGTCAAGTTGCTCCTCAAGGTTTTGCAGAATTTTGTGGAGCAGGGAAACACGGTTTTAGTCGTGGAACACAATCTTGACGTCGTCAAGACGGCTGATTGGATCATCGACATGGGTCCGGAAGGGGGCAACAATGGCGGTCACATCATTTTTGAAGGAACGCCGAAAGAGTTGCTGGGAGCGAAACAATCGTTGACGAGCAAATATCTAAAGATGTGAGGATTGCGCTTGCCGAGGATTCGGAAACCAAGGCACCCACCCGTGGCCGCATTCTTCGTCTGCCGTATCTGAGAAGCGGCCCCATAATTCTGTGATTCAGACGTAACTTCAGCCAGTGCCCATGAGTTGACTCACATGGCCGAGAAATCAGCTTCGCGAAGGATC
>JANNPR010000798.1:0-3167 GCA_031400345.1 Planctomycetota bacterium
CGCGTAGCCAACTCGCAACGATAACGTATCTCCTTGCAAGGAAACAATATATCCGACCCCTATTACTTCCAATCGCTTCTCGTATCCGAGCTTGGTTCCAACCAGCATGTTGTTGATCAGAGACCGCGTGAGCCCATGGAACGCGCGTGCCGGACGTTCGTCCGAATTACGTTGGACTAGAAGCTGCTTCTGCGCTTCGTCAAACGTCACTGTAACTTCGGGTCGATGCTCCCACGTCAGTTTTCCCTGCGGACCTTCCACACGGATTTCCCGACCGTTGAGAGCGACTGTTACGCCGTCTGGTACCGCCAACGGTTTTTTTCCTATTCGAGACACGTGTATTCCCTCTCCGATCCTAAATGACCTTTGTGTTCAGCTTTCGCGAGCCCGACAGGCTCCAAACTTTGGCTTTCCAGCAGCTTCGATTCACGGGTGTCTTTGATGACTGGTGTCTTTGATGACTGGCAACTTCCATTATTGGGATCTTTGACTTACCAGATTTGGCAAAGTACCTCTCCACCCAAATTTCGCTGACGAGCTTCTCGGTCGCTAATCACTCCACGACTGGTGCTGAGTATCGAGATCCCCAATCCGTTGAGAATTGGCCTCAGCTCACGAGCTCGAGCATAAATCCGCCGACCGGGCTTGCTGACGCGGCGAATCGTCTGGATCAATTTCTCGCCATTGGGTCCGTATTTCAGTTCTAATCGCATTACTGGAAAAGGCCGAGCCTCGACTTCTTTCCAATCCCAGATATATCCTTCACGCTTTAGGACATCCGCTAATCCCCGTTTAACTTTTGAAATGGGCAGGTCCACGTACGGGTGCTCGACTAGCACGGCGTTGCGGATCCGCGTGAGCATATCGGCAATTGGGTCAGTTAACATGTTGAGTTCAGTCCTCTTTACCGGCCTGCCTGACAGATATTGGCCTGCCTTACGATACCAGCCTGCCTACAAGATTCATTTGAAGTCATCTTTTCTAACACTTCATCTGGCTCACAGTTTTCCATCTCACAGCATGGCTGTGGATGGCAGGATTAAACCTGTTCGAGGCTGAAGCCTCATTTGGTTACCAACTTGACTTACGCACACCCGGGATCAATCCCTTGTCCGCCAGTTGTCGAAAGCAGATTCGGCAGACACCGAACTTGCGGTAAACGGCACGGGGACGGCCACACAACTGACAACGGCGCTTAAAGCGCGTTGAAAATTTCGGAGTTCGAAGGGCCATTGCTCGTTTGGATTTGCTTGCCACATTACATCTCGCACTACTCGAAACAAATCTGAAAGACGCTCGCGGCTAACGCCGCACCACTTTTCCTACACCGAACTGTTCCTAAGCTGCACCGGCCTTGGCCTTTTCATCGTGCCGGAAGGGAATACCCAATCGGCTCAGTAGCTCGCGAGCCTCGCTGTCGCTCGTGGCAGAAGTCACCACCGTGATATTCATTCCCTGAACTCGTGAAAACTTATCCGGGTTTAGTTCAGGGAACACCAGTTGCTCGGCGAGGCCGAAAGTGTAATTTCCATTTCCGTCAAACGACGTATTGCTAAGCCCTCGAAAGTCGCGAACCCGTGGAAGCGCCAAAGCGATCAAGCGATCCAAAAACTCGTACATCCGGGATCGACGTAACGTTACCATGCAACCTATCGGCATACCTTGTCGCAGGCGAAATCCGGCGATGGCCTGCCGTGCTTTGGTAATCACTGGCTTTTGACCGGCAATCTGGCCCAATGCCTCGGCTGCCGCCTCCAGGAACTTCTTGTCCTGAGTCGCCGCGCCCACACCCATGTTGATTACCACCCGCTGCAAGCGTGGCAGGCTCAGCGTGTTTTCCCGTCCCAGCGCCTCCGCCAATGCTGGCAGCACTTCCTGTTGGTACTTCTGCTGCAGTCGAGGAACTACGATTTTCTTCGCAGCCATGTTCAGTTCTTCCGTTACTTCTACTCTGCGTTGCTTCTTCGGTTCGTTACTTCTACTCTTCGTTACTTCTACTCTTCGTTACTTCTACTCTTCGTTACTTCTTTGGTTCGTTACTTCTTCGGTACGTTACTTCTTGGCATAGGCCGCGCGAGCAGGGGCTAACAACCCCAGGCCGGCGCCGCATTTCTTGCAGAAGCGTTCTTTGGAACCGTCATTTAAGTACCGCGCACCCAGTCGAGTCGGCTGATTGCACTTGGTACACACCAACATCACTTTCGAGGCGATGACAGCTAGTTCTTTCGACAGCCGGCCTCCCTGCGGGTTCTTCTGACTCCGCTTAACGTGCTTATAGGCACGATTCATTCCTTCAACCACCACGGTCCCAGCTTGGCGATCCACGCTTAGCACTTTACCGCGTTCGCCTCGATCGTCGCCAGAAATCAACTGAACATTGTCATTAACTCTGATACGCATCACACCACCTCGCTTGCGAGGCTAACGATTTTCAAAAAATTGCGATCTCTCAACTCGCGAGCCACCGCGCCAAAGATACGAGTTCCGCGAGGATTCCCCTCGTTGTCGACCAATACCACCGCGTTGCTGTCAAAACGAACATAGCTGCCGTCGCGTCGACGGGTGGGCTGTTTACAGCGAACAACCACCGCTCGAACGACCGCCTTTTTTTTGACGTCACTACCTGGGATCACGCTCTTCACGCTGCAAATGATAATGTCGCCGAGTCCAGCATAGCGGCGGCGTGAGCCTCCCAACACTTTGATGCACATGACTTCACGTGCTCCCGTATTGTCAGCGACGGCCATGCGTGTTTCTTGCTGAATCATGGTGCTACTTTGCCTCGCTTTCGACGGGCGCTTCGACTTGAGTGCGGGCAGCCTTCAACGCCGCTAGGTCAACTTCCCTCTTCTTTTCCACAATGCGGACGACTTCCCAACGCTTCATACGAGAACGAGGGCGAGATTCCACGATTTCCACGCTGTCGCCGTTGGCCGACACATTCTGATCGTCGTGTGCATAGCAGACAGTCCGCCGCTTCACGAACTTACCATACCTGGGATGTCGCACGACTCGCGCGATTTCCACACGTCTGGTTTTTTGCGTCTTGTCTCCCGTCACGACTCCGACCACCACTCGTTTAGGCATGTTTCACTTCCCGTCTCATCTCCACTTGGTCTTCTTGGTCTCGTTGTAGTAGGGACAAACCCAGTGGCGGAAAAGCACAC
>JANNPR010000805.1:0-10226 GCA_031400345.1 Planctomycetota bacterium
GCGACCATCGCGTGGAGCTACGACCTGCTCGGGGACGACGACAAGATCCTGTTCCGCTACCCTGCCCGGTGATGATTTTTACGTTTCGCGCATTCACCGACATATCGTCGTGGGCAATGATCCGTCTGCGTATCTCGGCCGTAGTTTTAACGCTAGCGGTGTCTTCGTCTTGGTCGATCGGAGTCTTTGCTAGTTCGTCACGATCGCGAACGTTTAATGCGCTGTTATCTGGGGCCGGAGTTTCGGCGTCACTCCGCCGCTTTTCACTGTCTGTGGCATTTGTGGACGGGCTGTTTACTCTGCCGTCCGGAACATTGTCGCAGCCGCACAACGCAAATGCGGCTGCACAAAAGAGTATATTCCGCATTGGCCCCCCCGTTTCTGTAACTGCTATGACCTAAGCGAGACGAACTCGCAAAGTCATGGCATGGAACTTCACGCGCATGTCGGCGATACGCATCACCTCGTCGCGTAATCATTTTAGGTACGAGGGCTATAAGCACGTCGCGTGCCAACGACGCACAGAGCATGATCACGCGGAATTTGCTGCATTTCAAAGTCAACGTGTCGCAGCAGGGACAAAATTGTCCTCGGGCGGTAAAGACTAGAGCTAGGGTTTGGCGTCCGCGAATCCCCGGAAAGCGATTATTCCCCACCCTCGCGAATCATCGGTTCCATGATCTTTGTGTTGCGCTCAATGGCTAAAACGATCGTGCGATGCTCAACCCCATCGCTACTTCGCGCCACTAGGGGAAGGACTTGTCGCTTGTCTGGCATGGCCAAGCGAACCGAGAATGATCCATCCGATTTAACTTTCACGGGAGCACCGCCAATGGTCACATGCCCTCCGGGCTTGGTATGCCCGAAGATTAACATTTCCGCGTCGATGTCAAAACGGAAATCGCGTTCCCGTTTCAACGCCCGTTCAGCTCCGACGCCAAAACCGGCACTTGTCGAACTCTTCATCGGTCGTCGAAGTCTTTCCTCAAACAGATCTTGAAGATCTCCAGTGGTGTGATCGTCGGAAAACCCACCGCTGAGCGCATATATTTTTTCGAAGTTTTCGGCGACGTCCGTCCAATGAGGATCGGTCTCGTCCACTCCGCCAGGATTCGGCGTCGAAACAACATTACTTCGCGCCAAACTGTAAAACTTGCCCTGGGTGGATAGATAGCCGATATCAACACGAAAACTGCGGGGGGGATTAGGTACGTCGATGTACCAGTTTGTCACACCACCATGAATGAATATCTCTCGCGAAACACGTTCGGCAGCGCTCGTGGTCGCTCCAGCGTCAACTTCAATGACGCGTAAAACTGGTCGTGCACTATGCCATTGTTCCGCCATTGCGGCCTGTGCCCGCTGCACACTTTGACGAGTTACTTCCCAATAGGCGTGTAGCCAGTAGGCATCGCGAACCATCAATACGATTCGGTCGCGCCCCATCTTTCCATTCATTTTCAAGCGACCATTGCGGGCGGACGTGTCTTGCGGTTTCACGTACTGACCATTGGCCCTCACCTGCGACACCGGTAGCTGAGACAAATCCTTTTTCTTTACTCGCTCGGCATTAGCTTTTTGGATTCGCTCCGTGATCCGGGGATTTCGACGTTTAATTGGTTTTCTGTCCGGAAGATTATTCGAAGTTGTTTTCGTGTCGGCGCGTGTTACATTCGTCGTTCCAAGCTTTGAAACGTGAAGCGGCGACTTTGTTTTTTTTGTCGAGTCAACCGCCTTTGCATCGAGCCTCTTGTTAACCGTCTTGTGAACCGTCACCGGCTTTGATTTAGCTTTTTTCCTAGCGGCTTTGACGATAGCACTTAGCAGCTGATTCTTCTTCAAGGATTTCCATCCACCTAAGCCCAGTTTTTCGGCAAGGCGGCCAAGTTCCTTAACGGAATGGGAACCAAGTGATGTAGATGTAACAGTGATCAACGTATCTCACCTCCACGTAAAGGGCGCAGTGACTCACTTGCCCGTGGTTCAGTCGCCCTCCCTGACGATTTTCCAAAACGCGCCAATCGGCAAACCGCAATGCAAGACCGTTGGTGGAAACTGCGAGAAATTGGGCCCACTTCGATCGACGTAAGTTATTTCAGGTAAATACCTTATCGATAATGTCCGCCGATCATTTGGACGTCAGGAAGCTGGATCGCATAGCGAGGCTCGGTAGGCCACCGGTCCGTCAAGCAGCACTGTTCCAGCGAAGGAAATGCTTTGGAGTTACGGATGCCAACCAACCTGATATCTAAACGTTTCGCACCATTGTTTCGCACTTTTAAAGCTACTCATCAGCTCCAACCGGTTGACCGAGCTATGTTTGCGTTACGCGGTAATTACCGAGTGTAGTTAATGCACCGGACCTTTGCAACGCGCTCCCTTTCAGAATTGCCCCGCAGAACTGGCACTTCTTTTATAGACTCCAGGTCAACGTCTGGATCTATGTTTAGCTGGTGTCGAACTCCTATCGCGGCATGTGGCAAAGTGACGCAGACGAGTGCGCCTGGTCGATTTTGCCGTCTCAAAGGCGCTAAAAATTTTAACGTAAGTCGCTACCTATTTAGCACATAAGAATTGCTACAGCCGCCGAGAAAAAAACTCGCACCGACGCTTTTGGGTCGGTTGACCACCTTTGCCACGTCGGCTAAATTAGCCTGCCTTAACGATCCCTAAATGTTGTTTTTAGCGCGTCTTTTGTGTCGAACCGGCCAGACGAACGCCATCCAATGGCAGCTGCCATGGAGTGGGTTTCCCGAATTTTCGGAATCTCCTTAGAGATGATTTTGCCCGGTTTGGCAGGGCAATGGCTTGATCGGCGATTGGGGACGTCGTTCCTTACGCTGATCGGGTTTGCCCTGGGCCTTTCAATCAGTCTGTATCATTTGATTTCCCTTACAAAACCTCCAAGCGGCCCGTCCAAAACCGAGTGAACGCGTGAATCCAATCGGTCCACCTTCTGAGCCACCGACCGTTACTTCCCTTCGTGGACTATTTTGCGCTGCTGGTCTGTATACCTTCCTGATGGCTGCTGCACTCCCAGGGTTCGGCTACTGGGGCTGGAGCCGACACCATTTGAACGGTGTTTGGATTGCGTTAGCTGCGGCCTTCATATGTTGGTTGGGAGGAGTCGGGGCATTATTCGCAGTATCGATGGGCTGCAAATCTCAGTCCGTCGTGAACGCCGTCCTGATCGGGATAATCTTTCGGTTAGCGATGCCATTAATCGCCATGGTTTTCTCATCCAACGTTGTCCGTGGAGACATCGGGAGAAGCCTATCCGGAATGGTCGTGGGCTATTACTTGCTGGGTTTGGCTATCGAAACTCCGTTACTGCTGCGTTTCGTCAACGCGTCATCGCCACGCCGAGATGCGTCCGGTCCACCTGCTCGGGCGACAAAGGTTTCTTAACGAGATGGCATCTTCGATCCTACACATTAAGGATAGTTACTACTTCGAATTTCCGAAGTTCTTGGTGCGATCTGACCGCCCAGATGTGAATAGCTTTGAAGACGTGTGGGTTCGTTTAGATCCAGATTATCAATTATGGGAAGCGCGGCGACTTTATCCCGATTTTGCAGCACGTCGACCCGACGCGGTTCCAGAGGCCATATTGCTGGAAAAGTACGTCGAATGGAAGCACGCCAACCACAAGAATGCCGGTCGACCGTTCGCTGCTTTTCTGGAAAAACAAGAGGGTCCTGAATGGTTCCTGACAAAAAGCGAAGATCCTCAATTCATGAAGGGATGGGAGGCGGCCAAACGGCAAGCGGGCGACGTTGCTGTCTATCGCGAGGAATATGCTGCGGGACGGGTCAGAAAATGGTCAGCTGATAAGATTAGCGCCTACAACCGACACCTCGACGGTAAGATCATCATTCCACAACCGTTCGGGGAACTGCGAAATCTCTACGAGTCTGAATCCGGAATTACCATTTCGAAGTTCATGATCATCGAGATCATTGTCGGGCTAATTCTAATTGTTGTTTTGAGCTGGTTGGGTAGGAAAGTGGTGACGGGGCAACCGCCTAAAGGGAGACTGTGGAACCTTTTTGAGGCATTTGCCATTTTTATCCGCGACCAGATCGCCCGGCCAGCCATTGACCATCACGACGCGCACTCCGAATCGGGCGGACACGATACCTTAGATGGTCATGTTGCCGCGTCAAACCAGACGGCAACGGATCACCACGGCGGGATTGTCCACGCTGCGACTTCGAACGCCGACCATAGTCACGTTCACGCTGCTACGATGCATCGAGCTGTACATCCAGCGCATGAAGGGGATTTATACGTGCCCTTGCTGAGCACGATCTTCTTTTTTGTTTTGGGCTGCAACCTGATGGGTCTGATGCCGTGGATGGGCGCACCCACGGGAGCGTGGGGTGCAACGTTCGCCTTAGCCTGTGTCACTTTTGCCACCGGCGTATTTTTCGGCATGAAACGATTTGGCATGCTGGGCTTTTTCCTGAATCAGATTCCGGGAATGGAGTTGCCGCTAATCCTGGCGGTGGTAATTAAGCCGGTAATTTTCGCCATTGAGATGGTTGGATTGTTAATCAAGCACTTGGTTCTGTCGATTCGGCTTCTGGCCAATATGGTGGCTGGCCACGTGGTGCTGCTGGGGATTATGGGAATTGCTTTCAGCCTGGAAGGCGCAACAAGTGAGTGGTGGACTTTATCGGCTGTTATTTCGCTCTTGGGTTCGACGCTGCTTAGCATTTTGGAACTCGGAGTGGCGTTCATCCAGGCTTATATCTTCACATTCCTTTCGGCTCTGTTTATAGGTTCGGCGATTCATCGCCACTAATGGTTAGTAACTACTCAAGTAAGCTCGACTTGTTCAATTTCAAAGGAGACGTTTTCGTGAACCGGTTCGCAAAGATTTCTGCATTAGCATTGTTATTTGTCTTGGTTGTGGTGTCGCCAGCGCTGGCACAGACTTCCGGCACATCCGTTTCGTTCTCGGGGGCCTTTGGCGCGGGATTGGTGGCCATCGGCGCCGCCTACGGGATTGGCAAACTTGCCGCCAGCGCTTTGGAAAGCATGGCTCGCCAACCTGAGGTCGCCGGGAACATTCAAACGGCGATGATCATTGCCGCAGCGCTGATTGAAGGTTTCACGTTTTACGCACTGTTCATTTGCTCCGGCCAGAACCCTTGGCCGTAAGCCTTCGAATACTACCTAGCCATATAGGGTTGCGCTATGATTTGGCGAACGACGATCATGTTTTGGGTTCTAGCTGTCTGCGCCGGCCGAGTGTCCGTGGTTGCAGCTCAAGAGCCCATTAGTAACTCTCCGCAAGCGGAGCATGCCGACCAGGGACATGACAACGGACATAAACAGACGAACTCGAACGCAACGGCTCACAAAGGCCAGGCGGGTCATCATGACGAGACCGACCTATCGCACCAAAACGCAAGCGCTATGCTCGAAGATCCATCGGAGTTTAGACGTGATTTAGCGATTTGGACTTTCGTGGTCTTCCTGTTGTTGTTGTTGCTCCTGGGAAAATTCGCTTGGCGGCCGGTGATGGACGGTCTAGAAAAGCGAGAACAGACGATCGCTGATTTGGTTGATGAGGCTAGGCGCAACGCGGAGCAAACAGCAGAACTCGTGCAGCGGCATGAGCTCAAAATGAACGCGGCCGCCGATGAGGCTCGCGAAGTTGTTGCTTCCGCAAGGCGTGATGCGGAAACGATGCGCGAGCGAATCGTTTCCGAGGCACAAGCTGCCGCACAACGTGAACGCGAGCGAGCCGTGGCAGACATTCAGGGCGCTAAGAACGCGGCTCTACAAGAAATGACTGAACTCAGCGTCGATATCGCATTTAAGTTGGCGAACGGGATCGTGCGACGCCAATTAAATCGCGAGGACCACGCTCAGCTGATTCGAGACACTCTGGATCGTTTCCCGAGCGTGAATTGACATGACGGAAGCCGAGCAACACTCCAACGTTTTCGATTCGGGTCGCCAGTATCTGGCCGACGTTTATGCTCGCGCGCTACTTGGTGCTACGGAGAAAACTGGCATCACCGAAGAAGTAATCGGTGAGTTGCACGCGATAATTAGCGAACTGTTTGCCAAACTTCCGCAATTGGATGCGACATTGTGTTCCCCTCGAATACCCTTTGATGATAAAGAACGCATTCTGGATCGGGCACTGAAAGGAAGGATCAGCAATGAGCTGTTGAATTTCCTGAAGGTGCTGGCTCGTCGAGGTCGCTTCGACTGTCTGCGCATGATCGAAACATCCATACGAAAGTTATGGAATGAGTTACGGAAACGGATCGAGGTGTCTGTTACGAGCGCAGTACCTCTTGACCACGAGCTTCAGTCGCACATAGCTGGCCGGTTGAAAGAGGCGCTCGGTAGCGAAGTCGAGATGCGGACTTCTGTGGATCCCGAATTAGTCGGGGGATTGCTGGTTCGCATTGGCGACAGCGTATACGACGGAAGCTTGGCCAATCAGCTACTCCAGCTCCGCAAAACTGCGATTGATAAGGCGACCCAACAAATGCGGCAATCCATAGATCGTTTCATGGCTGTTGATTGAGGTTTAGGGATTCTCATGAAATTCAATGCAGATGAAATTTGCCTCGGTCATCCAACAAGAGATCGAGCAATACGAAAGTCACGTCGACGTGCGAGAAGTTGGAACCGTCTTGGAAGTCGGTGACGGAATCGCGCGTGTTTACGGTCTTTCCAACGTCATGTCGGGTGAAATGGTCCAGTTTCCCAACGGCGTCAATGGATTGGCCTTTAACCTTGAAGAGAACAGTGTAGGTGTCATCATTTTAGGTGACTATCTGCAGATTCAGGAAGGCGATGAAGTTCGATCGCTAGGGCAATTGCTTTCGGTGCCCGTGGGCGAATCAGTCATCGGTCGCGTCGTCGATCCTTTAGGCAATCCGCTCGACGGCAAAGGGCCCGTAATAACCACCGAGCGACGACCGGTCGAATCTATGGCTCCCGGAGTTGCTGGACGACAGCCCGTACGCGAGCCACTTCAGACGGGGATCAAGGCCATTGATGCCATGACGCCGATCGGCCGGGGACAACGGGAATTAATCATCGGCGACCGCAAGACCGGCAAAACAACGATCGCCATCGACGCGATTCTCAACCAGAAAAACTCTGGCGTAAAGTGCTTTTACGTGGCTATCGGGCAGAAGGATTCGTCGGTTGCCAACGTGATCAAGGTGCTTCAAGAAAAAGGTGCCATGGACTACACGACTGTGGTCATGTCGGGTGCCAGCACTCCAGCCCCGCTGCAATACATTGCTCCTTACGCAGGTACGGCAATGGCGGAATACTTCACCTACAAGGGTGAGCATGCCTTGATTGTGTACGATGATTTGTCGAAACAGGCCGTCGCGTATCGCCAGCTGTCGTTATTAATGAGGAGACCTCCTGGTCGTGAGGCTTTTCCGGGTGACGTGTTTTATTGCCATAGCCGTCTACTGGAACGTTCCGCAAAGTTGTCAGCCGAATTTGGGGGTGGATCGCTGACGTCGTTGCCAATTATCGAGACCCTTGAAGGCGAGGTTTCCGCATACATTCCCACAAACGTGATTTCTATTACGGACGGTCAGATCTATCTGCAGCCCGACTTGTTCTTCAAAGGCATTCGACCGGCCATGAACGTGGGTATCTCCGTGTCTCGCGTAGGTGGCGCGGCTCAGATTAAGGCTATGAAGGACAAACTGGTAGCTGGTGGTTTGCGTTTGTCCTTGGCTGCATTCCGCGAGCTGGAGGCATTTGCTCAACTGGGAACGGATTTGGATGCGGCAACGCAGTCCCGACTGGATCGCGGCTATCGGATGGTCGAGCTGTTAAAGCAGCCTCAGTATCAACCGCTCGAGGTCGTGGATCAAATCATGATGATTTTTGCCGGAAACGGTGGTTATCTCGACGACGTACCGGTTCGCGATGTCGCCCAGTTCGAGAGCGACTTCATGCAATTTATGAGCGTGCAAAAGTCAGCATTGCGAACTCAACTCGCGGACAAGAAAGAGCTGACTGATGAACTGAAAAACGCTCTTCGCGAGGCAATTGTGGAGTTTAAGAAAACTCGAAAAACTTCTACCGTTCAACACGGAACCAAAGCGTAATCATTGTTTCAAATGGTCCATATCGGATTTGACAAATTAGTGTATGGCTAAAGCTCGCGCCTTAGATAAACGACGTAAGTCGATCCGCAACATCCGAAAAATCACTCGGACGATGGAGCTGATTGCCACTGCGCGGTTTAAAAAGGCCATGGACCGTGCTTCCGCGGCAACCGCATACACGAAGCGGATCATCCAACTCGTGTCCGATTTGGCTAAAAGCGGACTTAAAGTCAGCCACCCGCTACTGGAAGCACATCAGACCCGGCAGAACGCCGCCTTGCTGGTGCTCTCTGCGAATCGAGGTTTGTGTGGAGGCTATAACGGGAGCGTAATGCGACAGGCCTTTAGCCGGCTTACCGAGTTGCAACAAGAATATGCGAATGTGCGTCTTGAGATTTCGGGAAAGCGCGGAATAAACGCATTCAAATTCAGACGGATACATGCAGACCAGTCTTTCACAAACTTTGAGGATCAGCCTCGGTTCGACCAAGTCGAGGCGATTGCAAATCGATATTTGGAAGCCTACATCGCCGGGAATCTCGACCGATTGGACGTGGCATACACGAAATTTGTCAGTGCCTCGAAACAAGTAGCTTTTGTAGAAACCTTGTTGCCACTAGAGTCCCTGTCTGGGTCAGATGCGAAGGAAAAAAAACCTGAGACCGCAACAGAATCCATGTACGAGTTTCTGCCTTCGGCAGAAAGTATCTTGCAAGAGGTTGTACCAGCTAGTTTCAAAGTGAAATTGTTCAAGTGTTTTCTCGATGCCGCAGTTAGCGAACAAATTGCGCGAATGGTGGCCATGAAGTCCGCCACGGAAAATGCTTCGGATATGATCAAACAATTATCGACAACCTACAACCGAGCGCGGCAGTCACAAATTACCGCCGAAATCACGGAAATCATTGGTGGGGTCGAGGCCCTTAAGAAGTAAGTAACACACTACGAGTAGCACAATGGTGGCAACAGCACAAAACGTTGGGCAAATTACCCAAGTAATCGGTTCGACCTTCGACGCCGTATTCCCTGACGAGAGCATGCCGGCAATTTACAACGCGGTTAAAGTGGTCTCGAATCACAAAGGCGTTGAACTCAACCTTACCGGAGAAGTGCAGCAGCACCTCGGGGGTGGTCGAGTCCGTTGCGTTGCGCTCGGAAGCACGGACGGTATGACGCGAGGTCAAGATTGCATCGATACAGGTGCGCCGTTGACAGTCCCTGTGGGGCTAGCCACCTTGGGACGCGTTTTCAATTTGTTAGGCGAGCCCATTGATGGTCGCGGTCCGGTCGAAATTCAGGAGCGATGGCCCATCCATCGTGAATCGCCCAAAGTATCCGAGCTCTCCACCAGCACAGAATTGTTCGAAACAGGGATTAAAGTCATCGATTTGCTGACGCCCTTCGTGCGTGGTGGAAAGGCCGGGCTTTTCGGCGGTGCTGGGCTTGGGAAAACAGTCATCCTCACCGAATTGATCGCGCGTATCGCAACCACCCACGGTGGCTTTTCTGTGTTTGCTGGTGTGGGTGAGCGGACGCGAGAAGGAACAGACCTCTGGCTTGAAATGCAGGAAGCCGAAATCGGCAAGACGGGCCGTAAAGTTATTGAGCAAACCTGTATGGTCTTCGGACAGATGAATGAGCCGCCCGGGGCACGTTTGCGCGTCGCTTTGTCGGCACTAACCATGGCCGAGTTCTTCCGCGATAGCACTGGCAAAGATACGTTGTTATTTGTAGATAATATTTTCCGGTTCTCGCAGGCAGGGAGCGAGGTATCCGCATTGTTGGGCCGCATGCCGTCTGCGGTAGGCTATCAACCCACCCTGGCCACGGAAATGGGCGCTCTGCAGGAGCGAATTGCATCTACAAAGAGCGGGGCTATCACTTCCGTACAGGCCGTCTACGTTCCTGCGGACGACCCTACCGACCCTGCACCCGCTACCGCTTTCGGCCAATTGGATGCTTTCATTTACCTGGAGCGAGCAATTACAGAGAAGGGAATCTATCCCGCTGTCGATCCCCTGGCATCCGCCAGCCGTATCTTGGATCCGCACTTCGTTGGAACGCGTCACTATGCCATTGCCCGCCGTGTTCAAACAACCCTACAACGCTACCGTG